>NZ_JBEXOS010000069.1:0-45142 GCF_040611655.1 Streptomyces sp. NPDC006552 | reverse complement strand
ATGCCCTGCGGCGTGCACAGGGCATACGGATCGGCATCCAGCCGGGCCGCGTTGAGGACCATCCCCGGCGCCGACTTCGCCTGCGTCAACATCGCGTTGATGCCGGTGGTCGACAGGGCGCGACGGCGGTGCTGCTGGAGGGCGGTGGTGGTGAACAGCCCTCGGGCGTCGTGGACCGCGATGTTCTCGGCGAGGTCTCCGGCGGCCCACAGGACCGTGTCGTCCTCGTCGATCTGCCACCGCGTCGTGTCCCAGCGATACCAGCCGATCCCCGGAACATGCCGGTAGTCGTTCGAGTAGAGCTTCACGAACAGTTTGGCGTTGCCGCGGTCGGTGAGCGTGTCGGGCAGCAGTCCGTGCGCGGTCGCCGGGGCGTCCGATGCCGGGGCGTCGGCCTGGGCGGGCAGGGGGACGGCCGCGGCGCCACGGATCTGGGCGGCCACGGCGGCCGGGTCGAAGTCGAACAGTGTTTCGTTGCCCGGGGTGGGGGAGGTCACGGGCATCCTCCGTCGGCGTAGAGGGGCCGCTTGATTCCTGCGCTCAGTCCGCTTGCGATGATCTGTTCCGCGCGGCGCTCCTGGCCCGGACGGGCGGCCGCGGCCGCCTCACGCAGGGCCTGTTCGGCGGCGTCCCTGGACAGCCGGTCGGCGGCGACCAGGCCGCCGAGGGTGAAGGCGGCGCGGTTGAGCGCGTCGGAGAAGCCCGCGCCCTCGGTGACCCGCCCGCACGCCTCGACGGGGGCCAGGATCGCGGCCAGGGTGTGGGCGTCCCTGGCGCGTCCGCCGCCGGCGGCCACGACGGCCTGCTGGGCGCGGGGCGGAACGGGGCGCGGGGCGGGGATGTTGGGCGCGGGCAGATGTCCGGTGCGCTCCAGTTCCTGAGCGAGCCACTGGGGCAGCGCAGCCGGTTCCCTGACCTCCCCCACGGCCGTGTACGGGCCTGCGGCGGTGGTGGTGCCCGGAGCGATGATGTAGCCGCCGTGCGCCCGGATGTCGACCTGCCAGGCCAGGGCGCGGCCTCTTTGGCCGGAGCCGGTGGAGCACTGCCAGCGGCGGTTGTCCTCCGCCCGGTACCAGACGTGGAGCCCGCCGGAGGGGGTGCGGACGCGCAGGGTCGAGGCGTCCTCGGCGGGGCTCGGCTGGTCGCGCAGAGCGGCGAGGACGGCCAGCGAATGGTAGCCCGTGGCGAGGCCGGTGAGGTCGATGTGGTCGGCGATGGGGATGCCCGGCAGGATCCGGTGCCGGCTGGGCGGCGGCGCGCTGTGGGCGTCGATGTCGACGACGACCAGGCCTGCGGGACCACACGCCACGCCGACGCCGAAGTCCGGCTGCGCGCCCCACCACTGCTGGATACGGCGCTGGTCGAGGGTGGCCGCGTGGAAACCGTGACACCAGCGGCCTGCGGGCAGGCAGGGGCAGTCGGCGGGTGTGTGGGGGGTGGTGCGGCAGCGGTCGCAGTTGCGTGCCGGTGTCTTGCGTCCCGGGGTCAGCGGGTGCACGGGCCAGCCTCGGCGCGCGCACCACAGGGCGGTGGCCAAGGGGGACGCAGCGACTGACGGGTCGAGCGCCGGGTCCAGGGCAGGGCGTCGCGAGTCGCTGCGGGGAAAACGCAGCTCAGAGGGCATGTACATCTCCTACCAGCGACCGAAGCGACTCAACGACAGACACAGACTAGCGAAAGTGCCGGGTAGGGCTGGTGAGCACGGCCAAAGAGCGTCGTCGGCTGTGTCGACAAACAGGCCTGCGGGGGCGCCAGCGACTGACGGCGATCGCGCAGCTACTGAGAGGCTTTCGGTAGCTGTTCAGTCGCTGAGGAAAAACCGCAGGTCAGCGAAGCGCAAACAGCAAAACAGCGACTGAAGCGACTGAAGGTCTCTATCTATGACGCACACGAGAAACCCTAGATGGGCTCATATATAGGGCCGTTGAGTCGCTTCGGTCGCTGTCAGCCGGAGAGGACCCCTCTGACCTGGGCTTTCTTTAAGCGACTGAACAGCTACTGAAGGATCGCTCAGTAGCTGCCCTTCAGTCGCTGTGCCCGATGACCCCCGTGTCGGCAGCGACTGAACAGCTACCCAGCGACTGAACGGAGCGACTGAAGAGGGCGACACAGCGACTGAAGCCAGCGACTCAGGGGCGGGGGCCGGGAGAGCGGCGCGGCGCGGCGGGCCTGGCTGTTCTGCAGGCTCTGTTTTTCAGGGGCGGGAGTGGGGGCGGGCGGCTCGGATTGCCTGCGGGGCTGGGCGGGTGAGGCGCTCAGGTTCGCGAGTAGCTGCGACATCGGACCCGCTCCTTTTGCTGCCGGGCCCCGAACGGCCCGGCAGGCTGCCTGCCGCGTCCGCAGCAGATCTCTGTCCAGCTGGGCTTCTCCCGGGTCCGTCGGGGCCAGTGGCAACCACGAGTGCGATGGCCGTACAGCGGTGGTCGTGTCCCCCGGGCCAGCGCGTCTGAGGGAGACGTTGAAGGGCACGCTCGAAGGTGCGTGCCGCGCTTGCCGTGGCACACGTACCGGGCCGGCTTGTGGGGGATTCCTGCGCGGAGAACTGCCGGTTCATCTGGCGACGGTAGGTGTCGTCTACGGGGCCTACCACCCAACGTGCCACTGGCGTTGCCCGTTCGACTCGAAGGACCGAGCCATGCCCGACCGACCTGAGATCGTCTGCATCTGCGGCTCTACCCGGTTCATGGACGAGATGCGTGCGGTGAACCGTGATCTGACTTTCGCGGGTGCCATCGTCGTGGCCCCCGGTGAGGCAGACGAGTCGATCACCGACGAGCAGAAGATCGAGCTGGACACCCTCCATCTGCGCAAGATCGACCTCGCTGACCGGGTTCTGGTCGTCAACCCAGGCGGGTATATCGGCGAGTCCACGAGCAGGGAGATCGCATACGCACACGCCACCGGTAAGCCGATCTCGTTCACCGATCCCTCTGACCAGTAGATGGTTCGTGGTGTCCGGCAGCCTGTGTTGGCGGTGATGTGGGGTTCGCTTGCATGTGCTGCGGGACCCGCCGACCTGAGTTGCCGATGAACTACACGGCTGAGGCCCCCTCAGTCCGGGATCCGTCCTTCGCCGACGCCGACGATTACTTGCTCGCTACGGACCAGTGCGTTGTCCGCGGTCAGTACCACTGGAGGGATGGGTGGGATCCCTGGCGCTCGCCACTCGTGCGGCCTTGGCGCCCTGGAATGCCTCGAAGCGCACATCTACGAGGGTCTCGACGAACTGAATCTGTTCAGCGCTGGCAAGGCAGGATCGACAGCGTGATACGCAATCCGCACGACGATGCCGAGTCACTGGCCTTGCTTCGCCGCTATGTCACGCCTGGGCGGCGTTACTTGAAGCTCGGTGGCGGCTTGCTGCGCATGCAAAGTCCTGAGGGTGACCGATTCATGCGAAGTCTCCGTGCGGACGCAGGGCTCATCGCCGCCGATGAGATCGCCAAGCTTCTCGAAGGCGGCTGGCGAGAGCGGAGAACCGCGGCTTGGCTCGTAGCTGTTTCCCGCCGGACCGAGTTCCGCGAGCGCCTCGGGGAACTCCTGCTGGCCAGCGAGGTCTGCTGCGTTGGACTGGCCTACAGCGTGGCCCTGGCCAGTTCTGGAACGCCGCGCGACGCTGATCTGCTCGCCGCCTACCTGGATCGCTACCTCCGTCGTCCTGACCTCGGCTACGACCAGACTGTCGTCATGGGCGCTCTCCAGTTCATCGACCTGAACCTCGGAGGTGGCCGAGCCGCCCGCTTCCGGCAACCGGGTGGCCTGTGGCAGCAGTGGCTCCAGGATGCGCCACACATGCAGGACGCCTTGGACCCCACACCCTCCTCCTTGAGCCTCATTCGTCGGCTCTGTGCATTGATCGACGAATACGCAGAGCCGCGATGACCGACCCCATCTCCCTCTCCCGGTGATCTCTGGATCTGATCGCCGTCCGGGAGAGCGGTCAGATCTGTATGCGGGACGCGAGGTACTGGTCGACGTGTAGGAGTCCTGCACCTCGACGGAGACCTTCACCGCCGGCTCCGCCTCTGCCGGGCGTTCGGTGGGCTGCTTCCACCACGGCGTCCAGGCTCCCCGTCCTTCGGGGGCAGGTATGCGCTGCACGGCCCTTGCCGGGCGCTCTCGTCGCCCGAGGAGTAGTGAGCCGCCCCTGGGCGGGTCGAAGGTGCGTCAGGCGCTTCACGGGGCGTCTGAGGCGGTCGGTGCGGGACGATTCTTCCGACGCTAGGTACTGCAACGTTCAATGACTTCTGTCAGAGCCATTGAGAGCTGTGGCTGTATCGCGCGAAAACCGGGTTCCAGGGGGCCTATCGGGGCCGAGCGCGTTGCTTCGCGTAGGACTGTTCCCGGAGTGCCGAGTGCCTTGTCGGACATGGGACCCGTCGCGGCCTCACTTTTCAGCCTCCCTGCCGGGGCTGGGTGGGCTGGGGCGTCGGGATGCGGTTCTTGGCCACTCCCCCACCCTGGGCGTGCTCCCCGTAGGCAGTGCAGTGACCGTGCTTCTTCCCGCTCCCGTAGAACGTTTGCCCAGGCAGGCGCCAGGGTGCTCCTGCTCTCTCATCGCGCCGAATCCAGCGCAGTCGAACCTCCCGTAGGTGCCCCGTCAGCCTGTGCGAGTGCGGGCCGGGTTCCGCTCGGGATCGCTTCGCACAGAGGCGGGCGGGTTCGTTCGGTGGGGCTCGTGCTGACGTACTTGCTGGAGACGTGGCCGGTCGTCGGTTGGTCGTGTGCGGGGTGGAGTGACCTCGCAGTACGGTCTGCCACGCGCTCGCCTGTGTCGTTGGTGGCTGCTCCCCCCACTCCCCCACCCTGGCCTCACGATGATCTGTTCACGCTGCTGGGAGGGCGCGCGGTGTTGTGGGCCGGCAACGACCGAGGAGGGCCGTTGTGCGCGGGCAGTCGCTCATCCTGACCGCCGCTCGTACATCAGCGTCATCGCTGCTTCGACGACGTGAGAGAAGGACGGGCTCCTCCGTCACGCGCTGGTTCTCGGCCCCGCTTCCGCGCAATCAAGGCTTATCCGTGACGCCGCACTTGCTGCGGAAGGGGGCGACAGTCTCCAGCTTGCTGTCGGCTTCTGTGTGGCGTTGATGTGCCGGGCTTATGGGCGCGTGGCGGCGGTGCGGGGAGCACTTTCCACAGTGGAGTCGTGCTGCGGTGTTCTTGGATCCTGCCCGCCTGGTGGCAGTTCGATCGGGGAAGGGCTGAGTCCGCGACCTGTAGTTCCGGAGCGACAGTCTTGGGCCTTGAGCGGCGTGTGTGCATGGTGGATGGGACGGTCTACCGGGCCGCATCGAGCCAGGAGCGGCGGCAAGTTAGGTGAGTGCCGTGCGGCCTGCCCGTACGGATGTTGCGTGTGCGTCGTTGTCCCTGTACCCCGCCAGGGGCGGCTGGTGCCGGTTGGGTGAGTGCCTCCCGGCGCTGGGTACCGCAGTTCCGGACTTGAAGCGTGCCCACGCCTCCAGCAAATGGCCTCATACCTGTCCACCATGACGTACGTACGTGACTGCGGGCTCTCATACGGATCCGTCTCCCCCACGTACTGCCCTCACCAGGACCCCGTACCTTGAGGTTGGTGTGAGCGCGACGATTTGCGCGGCCAGCATCGCTGGAGCTGCGTGCTTATGTCGTCTACGTGGGCAGCGGACGGGTCGGGATCGCTGCTCGCCGACTGCGAGTGGTGAGCAGCGTGTTCAGTCTCCTGCCACCGTCCTTCTTCGTCATGACAGCTGGTCTGATCGTGCTGTCACGTGCAGGGGGCGGCGCTTGTTGATCGGGCCGCCCGGCATGTGGCGTGGAAAAAGGGTCGGCTGAAGGGCGACAGCATGGCTTGTCGTCAACTACGATCGGAGTCGCTTCCTGAGGAGGAAAAGCACCTCTGAGCTGGGGAAACAAACAATCACGCAAACATCGCTGCAAGCTTGCACGTAAACGAGGAGAGAGACATGAGTGTCCATCTTTCCCCTCGCCTTCCTGAGAGCCGTGATGGCTACCTGTGCCTCAGCCTTAGTGTCTGTGAACAGGCACGTTTGTGCTCACGTCGCTATGTTCGTCCCCACATAGGGGGTTGCCAATGCCCGTATCCAGGCTGGGTGGTAAGCCCATTTGCAGGCCTGCTTGTAGGTGCAGACGCAGATGAGTGGTTGCGCCAGCACCGAGGGTTGAAGGCAAGTCGGCGTCCTGGCGAGCCTGCAGACAAGTACGCAGCCCTGCTGGCTCATGTACCTCTTCACGGGTTGAAACATCAGTCCCCACATCGGCAGGTTGATCTGTCTGCCTGTCAGTACGGGTGCAGGCATGGATGCCGAATCACTAACCTGTCCCCCCGCTCCGATGCGTGTCCGCTTCCAGACCAGCCAGGGGATGACACAGCACCCCAGCTCGGCAACACGCCACCACATCGCCCCGCGTACCGATCAGCTAAAAGGCATGGAAGTGGGGGTCCCTGTCAGGCTCCCAGCCTGCTACCCCGTCTGCTGTCTAGTCTGTCTACCGGTGCGAACGTGCGCGGGTATGGAAGTCCACCTCTTGATGGGCCCCCGCACCAGTCGGGCAACCACTGGGCCAGCACGCCGATATATGAAGGCACCCAGCAACTCGTCAACTGGTCTACCCGCCACTCGCACAGCCGATACGCAGGCCAGCCCAGTAGCAACCCAGTCCGTAAGTCCTACCGTGGACCCAACCAGTTGACGCCGTGCTGGAGCAGCGGCCTGTCCGGTCGCCAGTGCGCAGGCAGAGGGTCAGGTACGCCCATAGGCCCGTCGGCAAGCCCAGCACCCAGCAGGGCCACCCGCATTCAGCTCAAGCGGCACGCCTCATTGCGGGACAGTCCATCCCCCCGCCGGTCCCCACGCAGGCAAGCCGACTGACTAGGCCCCCAGCGTGCGGGCCAAGGCAGATGCAGGCCCGCACCCGAGCGCGCACATCAACCCCTCGGCACAGACGACCGCCTGCCTGGCGGCACGCACTGTGGTGTGTCGGTCGACGGGTTGCATGATCTTCCTGGTAATGTGCCCATCGCCTTGTGCCGCAACTGCTCTGGAGGTGACTGTTCTTGTGGAGGCGTCAGATGGTGTCTTTATCGGGCGGTCGACCTGCTCAGTCGTGGAGGCCCAGACGTGCTGAGAGGTCGGGGGCACCGTGCTGATGGCCACGGCCGCGCCCATGTGTCGCCCATCCCGAAATGCTCGGCTGACCTGCGGAACAGGGGAGTGGGGGACGTTCTCAGGGCGTCCTCGGTGCCTTCGGGCCCTACCGGGACCACCTCTGGGGGGTCTGCGGAGCGCAGGATCGTTCTGAGCGAACTTTCGCCCATCCATACCAGCTCAAATAGGACAGATCTTGTCCCGGCCTGAACCAGAGTGAGGACCCATGGCCAGCCCTTTCGAAGCACCCGACGCGCAGGCGCAGCAGCCCGGCATCCCCTGGGAAGCGCTGTCGCACATCTTCATGTTCGGCAACGGCAAGGGTGGCGTCGGTAAGTCCTCCGTCTCCGCCAACGCCGCCGGGAAGGCCGCGCGCAGCGGTCTGCGGACGCTCATCATCGACTGCAACGCGCAGGGCAACATCGCGCGCGAACTCGGGTACAAGCGGGCCGAGTGGAACGACGGGGGAGTGGGGCTGCTCGAATCGCTGCGGACCGGCGCGCCGCTGACCCCGCGTGAGAACGTCCGGGAGAACCTCGACGTCGTCATGGGCGGTCCCGCGCTCGGCGACGAGTTCGGGATCTTCTTCCACACGCTGCTCGCGAAGGAAGGCCCGCACGCCTACCTCCGGCTGCTGATGTGCCTGCTGCCGATCGCGCACCGGTACCAGATCATCATCCTCGACACCCCGCCGGAGAACCCGTCGCTCCAGCGGCTCGCGCTGTCCACCGCGCGCTGGCTGGTCATCCCCGTCAAGAGCGACGGCGGCGCCGAGGACGGTCTCGCGCAGATCGGGCTCGAGTTCTCCTACGTCAAGTTCGTCAGCCGGCTCAACCCGCACATCGCGCTGCTCGGGGTGCTGCTCTTCGACACCGGGCGCACGTACACCGGGATCCACGCCGACGTACGGCGCCAGGTGCAGAAGGTGCTGGGCGAGGAGGCCCACATGTTCAAGCACCTCATCGGGCACACCGAGTCGGTGGCACGGCTCGTACGCAAGCGCGGGCTGCTCGTGCAGGAGTTGGCGGACCGGCGCGTCGGCGGTGACCGGTCGATTCCGGAGACCGCCGAGGGGCTTGCCGCAGACTACGAAGGATTCACCGAAGAGATGTTCGCCAGGGCGCTCGAACTGAGGAAGGAAGCCGCGGCATGACACCGCCGAAGAACAAGAGGACCCGCGACGAGGACGACGAGCAGACCATGTCCGACGAAGGTGTCGGCAATCTGTTCAGCGGGGGAGCGGCGTCGTCCAACGCGCTCGCGGGCTGGGCCACCCCGCAGACCTCGGCGCCGGCGGCCGCCCCGCTCCAGGCGGCACCGGTCCAGGCCGCCCCGGTGGCGCCCGTGGCCGTGGTGCCGTCGCCGACGCGCGAGCCGGTCGACGAGGCACCGCCCGCCGTCAACGACGCGGATACCGCCAAGCCCGTCGGCTTCTACGTGTCGACGAACGTCGCCAACCGCTTCCGGAAGCTGCGCAAGCAGAGCGATCTGACCCACACCCAGATCGTGTTCCTGGCCGTGGAAGCGGCCGTGGAGAAGGGGCTCGCGCAGGTCGTCGAGGACGCGCGCAGGGCGCCCAAGTTCCAGTCCAAGCTGTTCGCCGTGGCGCCCGACAACTCGGACCTGCGCGGCCTGGGGCCCGTACAGCTGCAGTACAAGCCGACGCGGGCGCAGCGCGCCATCATCGACGGGCTCGTCGCCGAGGCCGGGCTGCCGGACCACACCAAGTTCCTGGCCGCCGTGCTCGACCAGTACCTGCCCGGACGCAGGGACGCCTGACGACGCCACCCCCACCCCCTTTCCGCCCAGGGCCTGCCCACTAGGACTACTCACGTTGGTGATGGTCCCGGTGGGCGGTGCGGGCGAGACTGATCGGACCTCAGACGTGCAGCTCGTCTGCGTGGACGGTCGACCGGGATGAAGGGCTGGGGGATGCCATGCGGCAGCTCGAGGTGGCACTGATCGGCGCGGGGCTGATAGCCCGGCTCCACCTGGAGGCCTGGATCGACGCGGGGGCGTCCGTGCGGGTCCACTCGCTGGACGGCCGGGCCGCGGAGCTCGCCGCCGAGTTCGGCGCCAAGGCCGTCGACTCGCTGGCCGACGCGCTCGCCGGGGCCGACGCGGTCGACATCTGCTCGCCGACCGGCACCCACCGCGACATCGCGCTGACCGCCATCGCCCAGGGCGTCGCGGTCGTGTGCGAGAAGCCGCTGTCGGCCGACACCGCGGAGGCCGAGGAGATCGTCGAGGCGGCGGACACGGCCGGTGTGCCGCTCTACCCGGCGCACGACATCCGGTTCGCCCCCGCCTACGCCCGGCTCCACGAGCTGGTGGCCGCGGGCGGCCTGGGCGCGGGCACCGTCGCCCGCTTCACCGTCGCCGGATACCACCCGCGGGCCTGGACGGGCCACGCCTCCCCGGAGTCGGGCGGCATCCTCACCGACCAGATGCTGCACGGCGTGGACATCGCCTACTGGCTCTTCGGGGACGTCGTACGGGTCCACGCCCACTACCAGGGCGAGATCGCCGCCCCGGCGCCCGAGGGCACCGCCGCGGTCGGCACCGCCGTGCTCACGCACGCGAGCGGCGCGCTCAGCCAGGTCGTGAGCCGGTGGACACCGACACCGCAGCCGCCGATCCGCGTCACCTACCACGTGTCGGGCACGGGCGGGACGATCGTCCACGACTCCGAGTGGCCCCAGGAGATCCAGGTCTGCGGCGGCCAGGCCGGGACCTTCGGCTACTACGGGGAATCCCCGTTCGCCTCCGAGATCCGTGAATTCGCCCACGCGCTGCGCGGCGGGCCCGCCCCGCGTCTGGTCTCCCACGACGCGCTGGCCGCCGTCCGTATCACCCAGGCCGCGGCACGGTCCGCGTGGACAGGACGCGCCGTCGAACTGCCCGTGAAGGGGGCCACCGCATGAAGGTCGCCGTGCTGTCGTTCGCCCACGAGCACGCCGGGACATACGCCCGGCTGCTCCACGGCATGCCCGACGTGGACCTGGTCATCGCGGACCCCGGCGGCTCGCCGCGCGACCCGCGGCGGGGGAGGGAGGCGGCCGGGCGGCTCGGCGCGGTGTACACGGACAGCTGGGACGAGGTGTTCGCGCTGCGCCCCGACGCCGTCGTCGTCACCAGCGAGACCGGCCTGCACCGGGAACTGATCGAGCGGGCCGCCGCGGCCGGCGCCCATGTGCTCTGCGAACATCCGGTGGCGGCGGGTGAAGCGGATGCCGACGCCGCGGTCCGGGCCTGCGCGGAGGCGGGCGTGCGGCTCGCTCTCGCCTCGCCCGCCTGCTTCGGCCCGGCGTTCGCCGCCCTGCGCAGGCAGCTCGCCGAAGGGGACGCCCTCGGCAGCCTCACGACCGTCCTCGGGGCGTACAACAAGCCCTGGAACGCCGCCCGTTCAGGAGCTGCGGCGCGCGGAGTGCTGGACAGTACCGCGCCCCAGCTCCTCGACATGGTGGACGCCGTGCTCGGCGGGGCACCGGCGGAACAGGTGTACGCCCAGGCGAACAGCATCCTCGCCAGTGCGTCGGGCGGCGCCGAGCCGGGCGTCGAGAGCGCCGCTCTCGTCACCGTGCGCTACGCGGACGGAACGGTCGTCTCCCTGGACTGCGGCGCGGGACCCGCGCGCCAGGAACCGGCCGCGGGCGGACCGGCCCTGACCCTCATCGGGGACCGGGGGAGCATCGAGTTCACCGCCACCCCGCGGCTGGTCGGCGGATTCGACGCCGCCACGTCCCGCGAACGCTGGGAGACACGCGGCAAGGACCCGGACGCGGTCATGCTCGCCGGGTTCCTCGCCGCGATCGGTGAGGGGGCGCGGAGGGCGGACGCCGACCCCGACAACGGCCCCGGTCCCGACGGCGCGGCCGGCCTGCGGACTCTGCGGATCGTCCAGGCGGCCCGCGCCTCCCTGCGGACCGGCCGGCCCGTGACCCTGACCGCGCCACCACCGCAGAGCGGGCCGCAGGCCGAACCGCGGCCGGCGCGGGCCTGACCGGGGCGTCCGGGCCGCCGGTCTGGCCGGTTCACGCCCTAGGCACCCGCGTGCCCAGGCACTCTGTTCACCCTTGCTCCTGATCTCTGCTTCTGACCCGCACCCGCGCTCGCACCTGGAGACCCGCATGACCACCATCGGCATCATCCTCGGCACCACCCGGCCCGGCCGCGTCGGGCCGCAGATCGCGGAGTGGATCGAGAAGACCGCCCGTACGCGCGAGGACGCGGACTTCGAACTCGTCGACATCGCCGACTACCACCTCCCGCTCTTCGACGAGCCGCGCTCCCCGCGGATGGGGGACTACGAGCACGCCCACACCCGGGCCTGGGCCGCCAAGATCGCCGAGCTCGACGGGTATGTCTTCGTCACGCCCGAGTACAACCGGTCCATCCCGGCCGCGCTGAAGAACGCCATCGACTTCGTCTACAACGAGTGGAACAACAAGGCGGCCGGCTTCGTCGGGTACGGCAGCAACGTCAGCGGGGCCCGCGCCATCGACCACCTGCGGCACATCGCGGGCGCCGTCCAGCTCGCGGCCGTGCACACCCAGGTCCACCTGTCGCTCCAGGCGGACTTCGAGCGGTTCACGACGTTCGTGCCCACCGAGCGCCACGAGGTCTCGCTCCAGCAGCTCCTCACCGAGGTGGTCACCTGGACGAACGCGCTCGCGCCGCTGCGCACGGTCTGAGCCGCCGGGCCCGCACCGGCTCCGGCAGATGACAGGCGGTCCACCGAAGAGGTGGACCGCCTGTCGGCGTCCGGGCCCCAGGGCCGCCGAACGTGCACGGCCCGCTACCAGACGAGGGGCAGTTCGATGAGGCCCTGGATCGTGCTCCCCGGTTTGCAGGGGATCTCGTGCGCGGGCCGGGCGAGGGCCAGCTCCGGCAGCCGCCGCACCAGCGTCCCCAGGGCGATCTCCAGCTCGGCCCTGGCCAGGTTCTGGCCGAGGCACTGGTGGCTGCCGAACCCGAACGCGACATGGTGGCGGGCGGCCCGGTGCCAGTCGAGGCGGTCGGGACGCGGGTAGACGTCGGCGTCGCGGTTGATGAGCGACAGCGGGAAGACGATGCCGTCGCCGCGGCGGACGGTCTGCCCGGCGATCTCGATGTCCTCCGTCGCCAGGCGCAGCATGATGTCCGCGATGGAGGTGAACCGCAGCAACTCCTCGACCACCGACGGCATCAGCGTCCGGTCGGCCCGGACCTCGGCGAGCCGGTCCGGGTGCTGGAGCAGGGTGTAGGTGCCGAGGGAGATCATGTTCGCCGTGGTCTCGAAGCCGCCGACGAGCAGGACGCTCGCCAGCATGACCAGTTCCTGGCGGTCGTCCGTGCCCGTGGCGCGCTGCTCGCGGATCAGATCGCCGATCAGGCCGTCCCCCGGCCCGTCCCACGTGCTGTCGATCAGCTCGCGGAAGTAGTCGCTCAGCTCGCCGCGGCCTCGCTCGACCTCCTCGGGCCGCCGGCTGAGCGTCAGCCGCCGGGACTGCTCCTCGAAGAAGGCGGCGTCGGCGTAGGGGGTGCCGAGCAGGGCGCAGATCACCATGGCGGGCAGCGGGAACGCGAAAGCGGTCACCAGGTCGGCGGGCGGCCCCTGTGCCTCCAGCGCGTCCAGGAGCTGGTCCACCCTCTCCTGGATCCCGGGGCGCAGCGCCGCGATCCGCTTGGCCGAGAAGCTGGGGATGAGCTTTCGGCGCTGGGCGTTGTGCTCCGGGTCGTCGACTCCGACGAGGGGCAGGCGCTGGCCGCGGACCGTCGCGCCCCGCGCCGTGGGCGACGGGAAGTCCTCGTGCGTACGGTCGCTGGAGAGACGGGGGTCGGCCAGCAGGGCGCGGGCCACCTCGTGTCCGGTGGCCGCCCACACCGAGCGGCCGTCGAACAGGCTGACCCGGGTCAACGGCCCCGCGGCGCGCAGCGGTTCGTAGCCCGGAGGCGGGTCGTAGGGGCACGTACGGTCCTGGGGGAACGCCACTTCTCGCGTCAAGGAAGACCTCGCTCCGGACAGTGGGGGGAGCCCGCACATCGGTGTACGGGCCATGTGGTCCGGGGCGACCGTAGTCGGCGGCTCTTGAGGGGCTCTCGAAAGCGGACGCGACACATGGTGCGGCCGGCGCGCGCCGTAAAAGAGAATGCGTGCGGACCGTCATTCGAGCGACTCTGTACTCGATTTCGAGCGGTCCTCACGGGAATTTCAGATCGGGTGCGCGAGCGCTCTGCAGATGCCCTCGGGATCGGCTCAAGAATGGGGCCGCCCACCGGAGTCAGGGATGACCGGTCGGCACCGCTCGTCTAATCTGACGCAGGAGACACCGGCCGGACGGCCTCGCCTCTCGAATTCGCGGGAAACCGTTCCGTTTCACAGCGCCATCGCGATACAAGCGATATCTGGGCACACAGGATCTTGGGCTCGCGGAATTTTGGGGGAAAGAATTCATGGGCAATGCAATTTCTTTCGAGGAGCCGTGGGCACGCACCCATCAGTTCGATCCTCCGGCGATCTTCGACGCGTTGCGCAAGGAACAGCCCCTGGCCCGCATGGTGTACCCCGACGGGCACATCGGCTGGATCGCGTCCGGCTACGAGGTCGCGCGCAAGGTCCTCAGCGACCCGAGGTTCAGCCACAGCACGGAGATCGGCCACTTCCCGGTCACGCACCACGGCCAGGTGATGCCCAACCACCCGCGCATCCCCGGGATGTTCATCCACATGGACCCGCCCGACCACACCCGCTACCGCCGCCTGCTCACGGGTGAGTTCACCGCCCGCCGGGCCGACCGGCTCGCCGCGCGCGCCCGGGCCGTCGCCGCCGAGCAGATCGCCGTCATGCGCGACCACGGTTCCCCCGCCGACCTGGTGGCCGACTTCGCCAAGCCGCTGTCCCTGCGCGTCCTGTCCGAACTCGTCGGCCTGCCCTACAGCGAGGCCGCCCGCTACGGTCACGCGCCGACGCTCCTGCACGACCCGGACACCGACCCGCAGGAGGCCGTGGCCGCCATGGGGGAGGCCACCGCCTTCTTCACCGAGATCATCGAACTCCGGCGCAAGGCACCGCAGGACGACCTCATCAGCCGCCTCGCCGCGCAGGACGACCTGAGCGACGAAGAACTCCGCAACATCGTCACACTGCTGCTGTTCGCGGGCTACGAGACCACTGAAAGCGCCCTGGCCGTCGGCGTGTTCGCCCTGCTGCACCACAGCGACCAGCTCGCGGCGCTGCGCGCGGACCCCGCCCGGCTCGACGCCGCGATCGAGGAGCTCCTGCGCTACCTCACCGTCAACCAGTACGACACGTACCGCACCGCACTGGAGGACATCGAGCTGAACGGGGAGACCGTACGGAAGGGGGAGAGCGTCACGGTCTCGCTGCCCGCCGCCAACCGCGACCCGGCGAAGTTCGCCTGCCCCGCCACCCTGGACATCGGCCGCGAGACCTCGGGCCACGTCGCGTTCGGCTTCGGTATCCACCAGTGCCTGGGCCAGAACCTGGCGCGCGTCGAACTCCGGGCCGGCTTCGCCGCCCTCCTCAGCGCGTTCCCCGGCCTCGGCCTTGCCGTCGACTTCGACGACGTGCCGCTGCGCCTCAAAGGTTCCGTCTTCGCCGTGAAGAGCCTGCCCGTCTCCTGGTGACTCTTCTCCTGGCCGAACCTCCTGCCGAAAGGATCTGCGGCACCGTGCGCACCGACCTCATCAAGCCACTTCCTGTCACCCTCCTGGCGAACGCGGCCCGCTTCCCCGGCAAGACCGCGTTCGAGGACGACCGGCGCGCGGTCACCTACCGGGACCTGGAGTCACGCACCCGCAGGCTCGCCGGGCACCTGGCACACCTCGGCGTCGGACGCGGCGACCGGGTGGCGATCTGCCTCGGCAACACCGTCGCCACCGTGGAGAGCTACCTCGCGACCGTGCGCGCCGCGGGGATCGGCGTGCCGCTCAATCCGGCCTCGGCCCCGGCCGAACTGGAGTACCTGCTCACCGACAGCGGCGCCACGCTCATCATCACCGACGCGGCCCGGGCCCGGCGCCTGCGCGGCCTGCCGGGACTGGCGCCGGGAACCGTGCTGCTCGTGACCGGTGAGGTCCCGGCGGAGCTGCTCGCCGAGCCGCACGTCCACGCCTACGACGCCCTCGCCACGGCGGAACCGGAGCGGGCCGCCAGGGATGATCTCGCCCTGGACGAGGTGGCCTGGATGTTCTACACGTCGGGGACGACCGGCCGGCCCAAGGGCGTGCTGTCGACCCAGCGCAACTGCCTGTGGTCCGTCGCCTCCTGCTACGTACCGGTGCCGGCGCTGACCCACGAGGACCGGGTGCTGTGGCCGCTGCCGCTCTTCCACAGCCTCTCGCACATCGCGTGCGTGCTGTCCGTCACCGTCACCGGCGCCACCGCCCGGCTCCTGGACGGCGGCTCCGCCGAGGACGTCATGCGGGTGCTCGGCGAGCAGGACCCGACGTTCCTGGCCGGGGTCCCCACCACCTACCACCACCTGGTGACGGCGGCCCGGCGGCACGGGTTCCACGCGCCGAGCCTGCGCGTCGGCCTGGTCGGCGGCGCGGTCACCGGCTCCGGCCTGCACCGCGACGTCGAGGAGACCTTCGGCGTCCCGCTGGTCGACGCCTACGGCAGCACCGAGACCTGCGGCGCCATCACCGTCAACCCGCCGGACGGCGCCCGGGTCGACGGCTCCTGCGGCCTGCCCGTACCGGGCGTCGGCGTCCGCGTCGTCGACCCCCGCACCGGCGCCGACGTCCCCACCGGGCAGGAGGGCGAGGTCTGGGTCAGCGGGCCGAACATCATGGCCGGCTACCACAACAGCCCCGACGCGACCGCGCGGGCGCTGCGCGACGGCTGGTTCCGGACCGGGGACCTCGCCCGCCGCGACGCCGCCGGCTACTTCACCATCTGCGGCCGGATCAAGGAACTCGTCATCCGCGGCGGCGAGAACATCCACCCCGAGGAGATCGAGACCGTCCTGCGCGCCGTCGACGGCGTCGCCGACGCGGCGGTCGCGGGCGCCCCGCACGACACGCTCGGCGAAGTACCCGTCGCCTACGTGGTCCCCGGCCCCGCCGGCTTCGACCCCGGGACACTGATGGAGCGGTGCCGCGAGCAGCTCTCCGCGTACAAGGTGCCGGAGCGGATCCACGAGATCGCGAGCGTCCCCCGGACCGCGTCGGGCAAGATCAGGCGCCGCCTCCTGGCCGAGCAGCCGCACCGCCTGCGGTACGCGGCGAGCGGCCACCACGACACGGTGGCGGGCGTCGCATGGGTGCCGGTCCCCGGCACCGCCGACTCCGTCGACCCGGTGCGGAGTTGGG
The DNA here is from genome assembly GCF_040611655.1 of Streptomyces sp. NPDC006552. Classification (NCBI taxonomy): domain Bacteria; kingdom Bacillati; phylum Actinomycetota; class Actinomycetes; order Kitasatosporales; family Streptomycetaceae; genus Streptomyces; species Streptomyces sp. NPDC006552. The sequence goes on along the minus strand of NZ_JBEXOS010000069.1, from coordinate 28,679 downwards.
CGCTCCTCGGACCCGCCGCGCCGGACCTCGCGGGCGCCCTGGAAGCGGCGGGCGCCGCGGTCCGCCACTACCCGGACCTGACGGCACTGAGCGCCGCCGTAGCCGGCGGGGAGCCTCTCGCGCAGGTCACCGTCATGCTGCCCGCGGCCGACACCGGGCCTGACACGGCCGGCGCCGCGCGCGCCGCGGCCCGGCTCCTGGCCGACGACCTGAACACCTGGACACGCCACCTCGCACCGGCCGCCTCCAGACTGGTGATCCTCACCCGCGGCGGCGTCGCGGCCGATGAGGGCGATGCCGCTCAGCGCCTCACCGAGACCGCCCGGTGGGGCGTCACGCGCTCCCACCAGGACGCCCGGCCCACGGCACCGGTGGTCCTGGACGCGCCGACGACGCAGAGCCTGTCCGCGGAGCTGCTGAACGCGGCGGTCGCCTCCGGCGAGCCGCAACTCGCCGTACGCGCGGGGGCCCTGCTGATTCCGCGGGTCACCCGCCTGCCCGTGGCCGATACGGCACGTGCCGACTCCTCGCCTCTCTCACCCTCTTCGCCGCAGGCCGCCGACCTCGGCGGCACCGTGCTGGTCACCGGCGCGGACACGCGGCTGGGCGCGGCGCTCGCCCACCGCCTCGCCACGGTGCACGGAGTGAAGCACCTGCTGCTCGTCAGCGCGTCGGCCGGTGAGGCGACCGGAGATGTAGCCGTGGACGCGGCCGGAGACGCGCTGGCCTTCGCCGGGACGAGCGTCATGCGGGTGACCGCGGACGCGGCGCGCCTCGCTGCGCTCCGGGACGCCCTGGCCGACCTGCGCCACCCGGTGAGCGCGGTGATCCACGCCGCCGACGACCCCGAACTGGCGCTCTGCCTGGACCGTTTGACGTCGGGCGAGACTCCGGTCACCTTCCTCGCCGTGTCGTCCACCGCCGGACTGCTCGGCGCCAGCGGCGCCCCGGACACCGCCGTCGACGCGCTCCTGTGCGACGCGGTGGTACGCGGCCGCCGCCTGCGGCAGCTGCCCGGAACCCTCCTCGCCGGGAGCGCCCGACAGGGCGCCGACGCCGCCGCCAACGCCGACGACGGCAGCGACGACACCGGCCGGATTCCGCACGAGCTGCTCCACGCCTTCGACCTCGCGCTGACGGCCGGACACCCGTTGCTGCTGGTCCTGCCCGCACGCACCTCGGCGGGCACCCCCTCACCGGACACGTACGTGCCCGCGCTGCTGCGCATACCCGCCGAGGAACCCGCCGCCGCGGACGAGCCGGACGAGTCCGTCGCGGAAGCCCTGCGCACGCGGTTGTCCGGGCTGGGGGAGCGCGCGCAGGCGGCGCTGCTGGAGGACCTGGTCCGCACCCAGGCCACGGAGGTGCTGGACCGGGCGGGCAGCGCACTGGTCCCGGCCGGCCGTGCCTTCCGCGACCTGGGTTTCACCTCGATGGCCGTCGTCGCCCTGCGCAACCGGCTGACCGCCCGGACGGGCCTGCGGCTCCCGACCACGGCCGCCTTCGACCACCCCACCCCGGCGGCCCTCGCGGCTTTCCTCCGTACCGAACTGTTCGGCATCGACAACTCCGGATCACCTGGCTCCGGATCGTATGGCTCCGGGACGACGGTCGGCACGCCGGTCACGGCCGCCGGGCCCGACGAGCCGCTCGCGATCGTGGGTATGGCGTGCCGGCTCCCCGGCGCGGTGGCCGGGCCCGAGGATCTGTGGCGGCTCGTGCGGGACGGCGTGGACGCCGTCACGGACTTTCCCACGGACCGGGGCTGGGACCTCGCCACGCTGATCGACCCCGATCCGGCCCACCCGGGCACGTCGTACACCGGGCAGGGCGGCTTCCTCGCGGACGCGGGACTGTTCGACGCCGGGCTCTTCGGGATCTCGCCGCGCGAGGCCCTCGCCATGGACCCGCAGCAGCGCCTCCTCCTGGAGACGTCCTGGGAGGCGGTCGAGCGGGCGGGTATCGACCCGCTCTCGCTGAAGGGCGCCGATGTCGGCGTGTTCTCCGGGCTGTTCGGCCAGGGATACGGGACGGGCGCGGTCACGGCCGAGGTGGAGGGCTTCGCCGGCACCGGCCTCGCCTCCAGCGTGGCGTCGGGCCGCGTCTCCTACGTCCTCGGCCTCGAAGGCCCCGCGGTGTCCGTGGACACGGCCTGCTCGTCGTCCCTGGTGGCGATGCACCTGGCGGCTCAGGCACTGCGGCAGGGCGAGTGCTCCATGGCGCTGGCCGGCGGCGTGGCGGTGATGGCGACGCCCGACAACTTCGTCGAGTTCTCGCGGCAGCGGGCGCTCGCCGCGGACGGCCGTTGCAAGGCGTTCGCCGCGGCGGCCGACGGTACGGGCTGGGCCGAGGGTGTCGGCGTCGTGGTCCTGGAGCGGTTGTCGGTGGCGCGCGAGCGCGGGCACAAGGTGCTGGCGGTGCTGCGGGGGAGTGCGGTCAACCAGGACGGCGCCTCCAACGGGCTGACCGCTCCGAACGGGCTCTCGCAGCAGCGGGTCATCCGTAAGGCGCTCGCCAACGCCGGACTGTCCCCGGCCGACGTGGACGTGGTCGAGGCGCACGGCACGGGCACGGCCCTGGGCGACCCGATCGAGGCGCAGGCGCTGCTCGCCACGTACGGCAAGGACCGCGACCCTCAACAGCCTTTGTGGCTGGGGTCGTTGAAGTCGAACATCGGTCATACGCAGGCCGCCGCGGGCGTCGCCGGTGTCATCAAGATGGTGCAGGCGCTGCGGCACGAGACGCTTCCGGCGACCCTGCACGTGGACGAGCCGACGGCCGAGGTCGACTGGTCGGTGGGCGCGGTGGAGCTGCTCACGCAGGCCCGTGCGTGGCCGCGGGGGGAGGCTCCGCGCCGGGCTGCTGTGTCGGCGTTCGGTGTGAGCGGTACGAATGCGCATCTGATCCTGGAGGAGGCCCCGGCGGAGGCGCCCGCGGACGGCTCCGCCGGGGAGGCGCCGGCCGGGGGAGTGGTGCCGCTGGTCGTCTCGGCGCACAACGCTGCCTCGTTGGCGGGTCAGGCGGGGCGGCTGGCGGCCTTCGTCGAGGACAACGACGGGGTGTCGCCGGTGGAGATCGCCGCTGTGCTGGCCCGGAGCCGTGCGGTGCTGGGCGAGCGGGCAGTCGTGGTCGCGGCGTCGCACGCGGAGGCTCTGGCCGGGTTGCGGGCGCTGGAGCGTGGTGAGAGTGCGGCCGGTGTCGTCTCCGGTGGCGGCTCGGGTACGCCCGGCAAGGTCGTGTGGGTGTTCCCGGGCCAGGGCTCGCAATGGGCGGGCATGGGCCGGGAGTTGTTGGACTCTTCGCCGGTGTTCGCGGAGCGGATCGGTGAGTGTGCGGCGGCGCTTGAGCCGTACGTCGACTGGTCGCTCGTCGATGTGCTGCGGGGTGAGGCGGAGCCTGAGCTGTTGGAGCGGGTGGATGTGCTTCAGCCCGCGAGTTTTGCGGTGATGGTGGGTCTGGCGGCGGTGTGGTCGTCGGTGGGTGTGCTGCCGGATGCCGTGGTCGGGCACTCGCAGGGGGAGATCGCCGCTGCCTGTGTGTCCGGGGCGCTGTCGTTGGAGGATGCGGCCCGGGTCGTGGCGTTGCGCTCTCAGGCGATTGCCGGGGAACTTGCTGGTCGTGGCGGGATGGCGTCCGTCGCGCTCAACGAGGTCGACGCGGTGGCTCGTCTCGGGCGCTGGTCCGGCCGGGTCGAGGTGGCGGCCGTCAATGGTCCGTCGTCCGTCGTCATCGCCGGTGACGCCCACGCGCTGGACGAGGCCCTGGAAACCCTCGCCTCCGATGGTGTGCGGGTGCGCCGGGTCGCCGTCGACTACGCCTCGCACACCCGCCACGTCGAAGACATCCAGGGCACCCTCGCCCGCGTACTGGACGGGATCAGTGCCCAGGCCCCGGCGATCCCCTTCTACTCCACTGCCACGGGCGGCTGGGTCGACGAGCCCGGGGTGCTGGACGGCGGGTACTGGTACCGCAATCTGCGCGGCCAGGTAGCCTTCGGCCCGGCCGTGGCCGAGTTGCTGGCTCAGGGGCACGACACGTTCGTCGAGATCAGCGCACACCCCGTCCTGGTCCAGCCGGTCACCGAGACCGCCTACGCGAGCGGCACGGACGCGGTGGTGACGGGTTCGCTGCGGCGGGACGACGGCGGCCTGCGACGGCTGCTGACCTCGATGGCCGCGCTGTTCGTGCACGGCGTGCCCGTCGACTGGGCCCGGATGCTGCCCGCCGGCGCCCCGGCAGCGACCGTGGACCTTCCCACGTACGCCTTCGACCGTCAGCACTACTGGTTGCGGCCCGCCGCGACCGGCGGTGACGCGACCTCGCTCGGGCTCGACGGGGGCGGTCATCCGCTGCTCGGCGCCGTCGTCAGCATGCCCGAATCCGGGGGTGTCATCGCGACGTCCCGGTGGTCGCTCGCCTCGCAGCCCTGGCTCACCGCCGGCGCCGACGCCGCCACCGTCCTGCCGCCGAACGATGACGTCGTCGTGCCGAACGCGGCCCTGGTCGAGCTGGCCGTCCGGCTCGGTGACCTCACGGCCGCGCCCGTCCTCGACGAACTGACCGTCGATACGCCCGTCGTGCTGCCGCAGCACGGCGGCCGCAACCTACAGATCGTCGTCGGTGCGCCCGACGGGACGCGGCGCCGTCCGGTGGAGGTGTACTCGCGGTCCGGGGACGCCCCGATGGACGCGGAGTGGACCCGGCACGCACACGGCACGCTGGCACCCGCCGGCGCTCGCCCGGCAGCCGCCGTCCCGGTACCGGACGACCACGTCCGCGAGGTCACGGCGGAGGACGCCGCCCTGCGCGACGCGGACCGGTACGGGATGCACCCCGCCCTCCTCGACGCCGCCGTCCGCACGGTCGTCCCGGACGGCATGCTCCCGGCCGTCTGGACCGGCGTGAGCCTCCTCGCCTCGGGCGCCACCGCGCTGTGCGTACGCCGGGGCGCGGACGCGGCGGCAGGCACACCGCTGCTGCTGACCGACCCCACCGGGCAGCCCGTCATGACCGTCGAGGGCGTGCGCGGAGCGCCGTTCACCCCTGGGCGGGGAGAGGCGGGCGGCGCCGACGCGGTGCCGCGCGACAGTCTGTTCTCCGTCGACTGGACGGAGACCTCCCTCCCGGACGCGGACCGGCCCCTCACCCTCGCGTCCGTCGCGACCGCGGGCGAGGTCGCCGCGTTCGGGGCGGCGGGCGGCGCCGCTCCCGATGTCCTGCTGTACGAGGCGGGGCCCGGCCCCGCGGCGGGCGACCCCCGCCCGTCCATCGGCGCCGCGCTCGCGGTGCTCCAGGCGTGGCTGGCCGAACCCGCCCTGGAGGAGACCCGGCTGGCCGTGGTCACCGGGGACTGCGACGCCCCCGACGCGGCCGCGGTGTGGGGGCTCGTACGCTCCGCGCAGTCCGAACACCCGGGCCGCATCGTCCTCGTGGACCTCGACGACGCCTCCCGGACGGCGCTGCCGGCCGCGCTCCTGAGCGGCGAGCCGCAGCTGCGGGTCCGCGGCGGCCTCGCCGAGGTGCCCCGCCTCGTACGGGCGGAGACCCGGGCGGACGGAGACAGCCGCGCCGCGAGGTCCAGCGGAACCGGACCGCGGGCCCGGTGCCTCGACACCGAGGGCACCGTGCTGATCACGGGCGGCACCGGAACGCTCGGCGCCCTCACCGCACGGCACCTCGTCACCGCGTACGGCATCCGCCACCTCGTCCTCGCGAGCCGGCGCGGCGAGGCCGCCGGGCTGCGCGAGGAGCTGACCGCGCTGGGCGCGTCCGTCACCGTCGCCGCCTGCGACGTGTCGGACCGGGCCCAACTGGCGGCCCTGCTGCGCGAGATACCGCCCACGCATCCGCTGACCGCCGTCGTGCACACGGCGGGCGTCCTGGACGACGGGGTGCTGACCGAGCTGACACCCGGCCGGATCGACACCGTGCTGCGGCCCAAGGTGGACGCCGCGCTGCACCTGCACGAACTCACCCGGGACCTGGACCTCGCCGCCTTCGTGCTGTTCTCCTCCGCGGCCGGTGTGCTCGGCAACCCCGGCCAGGCCAACTACGCGGCCGCCAACGCCTTCCTCGACGCGCTGGCCCGGCACCGGCACCGGCTCGGCCTGCCCGCCGTCTCCCTCGCCTGGGGCTACTGGTCGACGGTCAGCGCCATGACCGGACACCTGGGCGCCGCGGACCTGCGGCGCAACCAGCGCATGGGCATGACGGGACTCACCGCCGCCGAGGGCATGGCGCTCCTCGACGCCGCGCTGCGCACCGAGGAGGAGACCGACGGCACGCTGGTCGCCGCGAAGTTCGACGTGCGGGCCCTGCGCGCGGCCGCCGCCGACACCCCGGTGCCCGCGCTGTTGCGCGCACTCGCGCCGGCACCGCGGCCGGCGGCCCGCGCCGCCCGGACCGGGTCCGCCGCCCTGACCGAGCGCCTCGCCGCACTGAGCGACACCGAACGGACGGCGGCCCTGGTCGACCTGGTGCGCCGGCAGGCCGCCGAGGTCCTGGGCCACGGCTCCGCCGACGCCGTCCGCGCCGACCGCGCGTTCAAGGACGCCGGGTTCGACTCGCTGACCGCGGTCGAACTGCGCAACCGGCTCGTCTCCGCGACCGGCCTCGCCCTCTCCCCGGCGGTGATCTTCGACTACCCGAAGCCGGTGCTGCTCGCCGAAGAACTGCGTACCCGGCTGCTCGGCGCTCCGTCCCCACGGCCGGACGCGGGAGCGGCCGCGCCCGCCGTCGCGGCCGGGACGGACGACGAGCCGATCGCGATCGTGGCGATGGCCTGCCGCTTCCCCGCCGGGGTGGGCAGCCCCGAGGAGCTGTGGCGCGTGGTGGCCGACGGCGTCGACGCCGTCAGCGAGTTCCCCGACGACCGCGGCTGGGACACCGAGCGGCTCTACGACCCGGACCCCGACCACGCCGGCACCACCTACGTGCGCCACGGCGCCTTCCTCGACGACGCCGCCGGATTCGACGCCGCCTTCTTCGGCATCTCTCCGAACGAGGCCCTCGCCATGGACCCGCAGCAGCGCCTCCTCCTGGAGACGTCCTGGGAGGCGTTCGAGCGGGCCGCGATCGACCCGACGACCCTGGCCGGGCAGGAGATCGGCGTGTTCGCCGGGGTCAACAGCCACGACTACAGCGTGCGGATGCACCAGGCGTCCGGCGTCGAGGGGTTCCGTCTCACCGGCGGCTCGGGCAGCGTCACCTCCGGCCGCATCGCCTACCACCTCGGCATCGAGGGCCCCGCCGTCACCGTCGACACGGCCTGCTCGTCCTCGCTGGTGGCCCTGCACCTGGCGGCGCAGGCGCTCCGCCGCGGCGAGTGCACCATGGCGCTGGCCGGCGGTGTGATGGTGATGGGCACCGTGGAGACGTTCGTCGAGTTCTCCCGGCAGCGCGGCCTCGCCCCCGACGGCCGGTGCCGGGCCTTCGCCGACGGCGCGGACGGCACCGGCTGGTCCGAGGGCGCGGGGCTGCTCCTGGTGGAGCGGCTCTCGGACGCCCGCCGCCGCGGACACCAGGTGCTCGCGGTGGTACGCGGCTCCGCCGTCAACCAGGACGGCGCGTCCAACGGCCTCACCGCACCGAACGGGCCCTCGCAGCAGCGCGTCATCCGCAAGGCCCTGGCGCACGCCGGTCTGTCCGCGCCGGACGTGGACGCCGTCGAGGCGCACGGCACGGGCACGACGCTCGGCGACCCGATCGAGGCGGAGGCGCTGCTCGCCACCTACGGGCAGGGCCGGGACCCGCGTACGCCGCTGTGGCTGGGCTCGGTCAAGTCGAACATCGGGCACACCCAGGCCGCCGCGGGTGCCGCCGGTGTCATCAAGATGGTCATGGCGATGCGGCACGGGGTCCTGCCCCGCACGCTGCACGTGGACCGGCCCTCCACCAGCGTCGACTGGACGTCGGGCGCGGTGGAACTGCTGACCGAGGCCCGCGACTGGCCCCGCGCCGGCCACCCGCGCCGGGCCGCCGTCTCCTCCTTCGGCATCGGCGGCACCAACGCACACGTCATCCTTGAGGAGGCCCCGGATCAGCCCGCGCTGCCTTTGGTGGCCCCGGAACAGCCCGCGCCGCTCGCGGCCGCACCGTCCGTGCTCCCCGGAGCGGACGCCGAGCCGTCCCCGAGCCGCGGCGCGACCATGGAACAGGCCCCGCTCCTCGACACGGCCGCCGAACAGTCGGTGCTCCCCGACGTCGCCCCCCTGCTCGTACCGGTGTCGGCCAAGACCCCGGGTGCGCTGCGTGGGCAGGCCGCCCGGCTGGTCCGCTTTCTTGAGGACCGTCCCGGCGTCGCGCTCGACGGGACGGCTCACGCGCTCGCCACCGCCCGCGCCCAGTTCGACCACCGGGCCGTGGTGCTGGCCGGCGACGGCGCACAGGCGCGGGCCGGGCTCGACGCCCTCGCCGCCGGTGAGGAGAGCCCCGCCGTCGTCACCGGTACCCCGGACCCCGGCAAGCTGGCCGTCCTCTTCACCGGGCAGGGCAGCCAGTGGGCCGGCATGGGGCGCCGGCTCGCCGGTACCTTCCCGGTCTTCGCGGCCGCCTTCACCGCCACCTGCGACGCGTTGGACACCCACCTGTCCGGGTACGCGGAACACCGGCTGCGCGACGTCGTGTTCGCCGCGCCGGGCACGCCCGCGGCCGCGCTGCTCGACCGGACCCTGTACACCCAGACCGGCCTGTTCGCCGTGGAGACGGCGCTGTACCGGCTCTTCAAGTCCTGGGGCGTACGGCCCGGCCTGCTCGCCGGGCACTCGATCGGCGAGCTGACCGCCGCACACGTCGCCGGGATCCTCGACCTCGCACAGGCCGCCGAACTCGTCGCCGCCCGCGCCCGGTTGATGCAGGCCCTGCCCGAGGGCGGCGCGATGGTCGCCGTCCAGGCCACCGAGGACGAGGTCGCGCCGCTGCTCGGCCGGGCCGGCGGGGCGGTGTGCGTCGCGGCGGTGAACGGCCCCGCCGCGCTCGTCCTGTCCGGCGCCGAGGACGCCGTCCTCGCCGCCGCCGCCGAACTGGCCGGTCGCGGCCACAAGACACGCCGGCTCCCCGTCAGCCACGCCTTCCACTCACCGCTGATGGAGCCCATGCTCGACGCGTTCCGCGCCGTCGCGGAGCGCCTGACGTACCGGCCGGGCCGCATCCCCGTCGTCTCCACCCTGACCGGCGAGCCGGACCGGGACGGCCGGCTGTCCACCCCCGGCTACTGGGTCGACCAGGTGCGGCACACGGTCCGGTTCGGCTCCGCCCTCACCGCCCTCGGCGAACAGGGCGCCTCGACCTTCCTCGAAGTGGGCCCGGGCGGCGTCCTGTCCGCGCTGGCACTCGCCGCCCCCGGCGTCCGGGAGGAGGGCTGCGTCGCCACGCTGCGCAAGGACGGCACCGAGCCCGCCGACGTCCTGACCGCCCTCGCCCGGCTGCACGTACGCGGCGTCGCCCTGGACTGGCCCGCGGTCCTCGGCCGTCCGGCCACCGCGCCCACGACCGGGACCGAGCTGCCCACCTACGCGTTCCAGCACCAGCGGTACTGGGTCGAGACCGACGACACCACCGGGCCCGGCGGCGCCGAGGCCCTGGGCGCCACGAGCACCGGGCACCCGCTGCTCGGCACCGTCGTCGAACTCCCCGGCGACGCGGGCGTCGTCCTCACCGGCCGGCTGACCCCGCGCAGCCCCGGCCTGGGCACCGCCACGGGCCGGCCCCCGGCCGCCGCCCTGCTGGAGATGCTCGTCAGGGCCGGTGACGCGGTGGGGTGTGGCAGCCTCGCAGACGTCGTCGTCGACGCGCCCTTGTCCCGGCCGGGGCAGGGCGGCACCCAGCTCCGGGTCACCGTCGGCGCCCCCGGCCCGGACGGACGGCGCGACGCGGCCGTCCACAGCCGCGCCTCGGGCGAGCAGCACGGGCCCTGGACGTGCCACGCCCGCGCCCGGCTCGTGCCCGGGGCCCCGCAACCGTCGTTCGACCTGCGGGACCGGCCGCTGTCCGGCCCGGCCGCCTCCCGGGACCGGGACGGCCGCGTGCTCGCGGAGATCACGCTGCCGCACGAACGGGCCGGCGAAGCCGACCGGTTCACGCTGCACCCGCACCTCCTCGACCTCGCGCTGCGCACCCTCGGCACCGCAGGCACCGGGCCGGACGACGTGGCCGAGTGCGCGGCCCTCACCGTGTACGCGCAGGGCGCCACGGCGCTGCGGCTGCGGGCCACGCCCGTGGCGGACGGCCGCCACCTCGTGGAGCTGGCCGACCTCTCCGGCGCCCCGGTCGCCGCGCTGGGCCCCGTGCGCCTGGCCGCCGTACCCGAAGAAGCCACCGGCACCCACGCCCCCCTACCCGAAGCCGTATCCGCACCCGCGCCGGTACCCACGCCCGTCGCCGCTCCGACCCGGCGCCGCGTCGCCCGGAACGAAGGCGCGAGCGAGGCGTTCGCCGAACGGCTGGCCGCTCTCCCGGCCGGGGAGCAGCACCGCCTGGTGCGGCAGCTCATCGAGGAGAGCATCGCCGTCGTCCTCGGCCACCGGGACGGCGACGGCCCCGCGTTCGCCGCCGAACAGCCCTTCAAGAGCCTCGGCTTCGACTCGTTCGGCGCGGTCAAGCTCCGCAACCGGCTGCACGACCTCACCGGGGTCGACCTGCCCGCCACCCTCGTCTTCGACCACCCCACCCCGGCGGCCCTGGCCGAGCACCTGCGCGCCGAACTCCTCGGCGAGGAGACGAGCGCGCCCGGCGCCGGGCAGGCGGTGGCCGTCTCCGACGAACCCATCGCGATCGTCGCCATGAGCACCCGGCTGCCGGGTGGCGCCGACAGCCCCGAAGAACTGTGGGACCTCGTCATGGAGCGGCGGGACGCCGTCTCCGGGTTCCCGCTCGACCGCGACTGGGACCTGGAGGGCCTGTACCACCCGGACCCGGACCACGCGGGCACGTCGTACACCCGGCAGGGCGGGTTCCTGCACGAGGCCGCGCGGTTCGACGCCGCGCTGTTCGGGATCTCGCCGCGCGAGGCCCTCGCCATGGACCCGCAGCAGCGCCTCCTCCTGGAGACCTCCTGGGAAGCCCTGGAGCGGGCCGGCGTCGACCCCCTGTCCACCCGGGGCGGCGACATCGGCGTCTTCACCGGCATCGTCCACCACGACTACGTGACCCGGCTGCGCCAGGTGCCCGAGGACGCGCAGGGATACCTGATGACCGGTACGGCGGCGAGTGTCGCCTCGGGCCGCGTCTCGTACGTCTTCGGTTTCGAGGGCCCGGCCGTCACGGTCGACACGGCCTGCTCGTCGTCGCTGGTGGCGATGCATCTGGCGGCCCAGTCGCTGCGGCAGGGCGAGTGCTCGATGGCGCTCGCCGGCGGTGCGACGGTGATGGCGAGTCCGGACGCCTTCCTGGAGTTCTCGCGCCAGCGGGGCCTGTCCGCGGACGGCCGCTGCAAGGCGTTCGCGTCGACGGCCGACGGCACGGGCTGGGCCGAGGGCGTCGGCGTGGTCGTCCTGGAGCGGCTCTCGGTGGCGCGCGAGCGCGGGCACAAGGTGCTGGCGGTGCTGCGGGGGAGTGCGGTCAACCAGGACGGCGCCTCCAACGGCCTCACCGCACCGAACGGGCCCTCGCAGCAGCGCGTCATCCGCAAGGCGCTCGCCAACGCCGGACTCTCCCCGGCCGATGTGGACGTGGTCGAGGCGCACGGCACGGGCACGGCCCTCGGTGACCCGATCGAGGCGCAGGCGCTCCTCGCCACGTACGGCAAGGACCGCGACCCTCAACAGCCTCTGTGGCTGGGGTCGTTGAAGTCGAACATCGGGCACACGCAGGCCGCCGCGGGCGTCGCCGGTGTCATCAAGATGGTGCAGGCGCTGCGGCACGAGACGCTTCCGGCGACCCTGCACGTGGACGAGCCGACCACGCAGGTGGACTGGTCCGCGGGCGCGGTCGAGCTGCTGACCGAGGCCCGGGACTGGCCGCGTTCCGGCCGGCCCCGCCGGGCCGGAGTCTCCTCCTTCGGCGCCAGCGGTACGAATGCGCATCTGATCCTGGAGGAAGCCCCCGCCGAGGCGCCCACCGAGGCACCCCCCACGGACGCTGGCGACCCCGCCCCCGCCGCTGTCGTACCGCTCGTCGTGTCGGCGCGCGGCGCCGCATCCCTGGCGGGCCAGGCCGGGCGGCTCGCGGCGTACCTGGAGGCGGCCGGGCCCGGAGCGCTGTCCCCCGCCGCCGCGGCGCTGCTGTCGAGCCGGGCCCTGCTGGGCGAGCGGGCGGTGGTCGTCGCCGGATCGCATGACGAGGCCGTCGACGCGCTGCGGGCGCTGGCGCGCGGCGAGAGCACACCCGCGGCGGTGACCGGCGGCGCGGGCGCGGCCGCGCCGGGCAAGGTCGTGTGGGTCTTCCCGGGCCAGGGCTCGCAATGGGTGGGCATGGGACGGGAGTTGCTGGCGACCTCGCCGGTCTTCGCCGACCGGATCGCCGCGTGCGCGGCCGCCCTCGACCCGTGGATCGACTGGTCCCTGCTCGACGTACTGCGCGGCGAGGAACCCGCGCTGCTGGAGCGGGTGGACGTCGTGCAGCCCGCCAGTTTCGCCGTCATGGTCGCGCTGGCCGCCGTCTGGTCCTCGCTCGGCGTGCGCCCCGACGCGGTGCTCGGCCACTCGCAGGGCGAGATCGCGGCCGCGTGCGTGTCCGGCGCGCTGTCGCTCGACGACGCGGCCCGGGTGGTGGCGCTGCGCAGCCGGGCGATCGGCGAACGGCTCGCCGGCCGCGGCGGCATGGCGTCCGTCGCCCTGGGGGAGAGCGAGGCCGCCGCCCGCCTGGAGCGCTGGGCGGACCGGGTGGAGATCGCCGCGGTCAACAGCCCGTCCTCGGTCGTGGTCGCCGGTGACGCGCGGGCGCTGGACGAAGCGCTGGACGCGCTGACCGCGGACGGCGTGCGGGTGCGCCGGGTGGCTGTGGACTACGCCTCCCACACCCGGCATGTGGCGGACGTCGAGTCCGTCCTCGCGGAGACCCTGTCCGCCGTCGCGGCCGCGGCGCCCACGATCCCCTTCTACTCGACCGTGACCGGCGGCTGGATCGAGGACGCCGGTGTCCTCGACGGCGCGTACTGGTACGGCAATCTGCGCGGCCAGGTGAAGTTCGGCCCCGCGGTCGCCGAACTGGTCCGCCAGGGCCACGGCGTGTTCGTGGAGATCAGCGCCCATCCCGTCCTGGTCCAGCCGGTCAACGAGGCGGTGTACGACGCCGACGGCGCCGCGCAGGCACTGGCGACCGGCTCCCTGCGGCGCGCCGACGGCGGCCTGCGCCGCCTCCTGTCCGGAGCGGCCGAACTCTTCGTGCGCGGCGTCCCGGTGGACTGGGCCGGCGTCCTGCCCGCCGGGACCGGACCGGCCCCCGTGCGGCCCGAACTGCCCACCTACGCCTTCGACCGGCAGCGCTACTGGCTGCGGGAGGCCGCGGCCGAGGACGGCGCCGAGAGCGGCCGGAGCGAGGACTCCGGCTTCTGGCGGGCCGTCGAGGACGCCGACCTGGACTCGCTGAGCGCGCTCCTGGAGACGGCGTCGCCCGACGAGCGCGGCGCGCTGGACACGCTCGTCCCCGTCCTCGCGCAGTGGCGCGGCAGACAGCGCGAGCAGTCCTCCGCCGAGAAGCTGCGCTACCACATCACCTGGCAGCCGCTGGGCCGCGAGGCCACCGGAGTGCCGGGCGGACGCTGGCTGGTCGTCGTACCCGCCCGGGAGGACCCCACTGTCGACGCGCTCCTCGCGGAGCTGGAGGCTCAGGGGCTCGGCATGGTCCGGCTCGCGGTCGGCGAACCGGACCGCACGCGGGAGCGGCTCGCCGCGCGGCTGGCCGCTGTCCTCGCCGAACACGACGTGACCGGCGTGCTGTCCCTGCTGGCCCTGGACGAACAGGCCGCCGGCGGACCGCAGGACCCGCTCGCCGTCACGGCCTCGGCCCTCGCCGTGGTGCAGGCCCTCGCCGACGGCAACGCCACCCAGCCGCTGTGGTGCCTGACCCGGGGCGCGGTGAACATCGGTATCAACGACACGCTCACCTCACCCGCCCAGGCCGCCCTGTGGGGCCTCGGCCGGGCCGCCGCGCTCGAACGCCCCGACCGCTGGGGCGGGTTGGTGGACCTGCCCGCCAGGACGGACGCGCGTACGGCCCAGTACCTGCTCGGCGTGCTCGACGGCGCGGGCGGCGAGGACCAGCTCGCGGTCCGCCGCTCGGGCGTCTACGGCCGCCGCCTGGTCCGCAAGCCGCTGCCGGCGCCGGACACCGCAGGACCCCGCTGGCAGCCCCGCGGCACCGTCCTGGTCACCGGCGGCGCCGAGGGCCTCGGCCGGCACGTCTCCCGCTGGCTGGCCCGGGCGGGCGCCGAACGGCTCGTGCTCACCACCACCGCGCAGGCCCCGGACGACGCCGTGGCCGGACTGCGCGCCGAACTGGCCGCGCTCGACGTCCCCACGGCCGTCGAGTCCTGCCCCGACACGGACCGGGAGACGATCGACCGCCTGGTCACCGCGGACCCCGCACATCCGCTCAGCGCCGTCGTGCACGCCGCGGACTCCACCCGGACCGGCTCCGTCGACGCCACCACACCGGCCGACCTCGCCGAGGTGTTCGCCGCCAAGGTGGACACCGCCCTGTGGCTGGACGAGCGGTTCGACGACACACCGCTCGACGCGTTCGTGGTGTTCTCCTCCATCGCCGGCGTGTGGGGCGGCGGCGGCCAGGGCCCGTCCGGCGCGGCCAACGCCGTCCTGGACGCCCTCGTCGAATGGCGCCGCGCCCGGGGCCTGCGGGCCACGTCGCTCGCCTGGGGCGCGCTCGACCAGATCGGCGTCGGCATGGACGAAGCGGCCCTGGCGCAGCTGCGCCGGCGCGGGGTGCTGCCCATGGCGCCGGAGCCGGCGGTGACCGCGATGGTCCAGGCGGTGCGGGGCGACGAGAAGTTCGTGGCCGTCGCCGACATGGACTGGGCCGCCTTCGTACCGGCGTTCACCTCCGTCCGCGCCAGCCCGCTCCTGGCCGACCTGCCCGAGGCGCAGGCGGTGCTCCGGGCGGCACGGGAGGACGGCGAGGACAACGCGGCCGCCTCCTCCCTCGCGGACACCCTGCGCGGCGCCCCCGACGCCGAACAGAACCGCGTTCTGCTGCGCCTCGTCCGCGGCCACGCCTCGACGGTGCTCGGCCACGGCGGCGCGGAGGGCATCGGCCCGCGCCAGGCGTTCCAGGAGGTCGGCTTCGACTCGCTGGCCGCCGTCAACCTGCGCAACAGCCTCGGCGCGGCCACCGGACTGCGGCTTCCCGCGACCCTGGTCTTCGACTATCCGACCCCGGAGGCCCTCGTCGGGTACCTCCGCTCCCAACTGCTCGAAGAGAACGACGACGGGCCGGACGCGCGCGAGGACGACCTCAGGCAGGTCCTTGCGTCCGTGCCGTTCGCCCGGTTCAAGGAGGCCGGTGTCCTGGAGGCCCTCCTCGGCCTCGCCGACGACAGCGGCGGCAGCACCGACGACGGCGCGCAGGCGCCGCCGGCCGCCGGCGACGAGGAACTGATCGACGCGATGGACGTTGCCGACCTGGTGCAACGGGCCCTGGGCAAGACGAGCTGACCCTGATGAACGAACCGTGGAGGATGGTTATGTCCGCGCCGGACAAGCAGGTCGTCGAGGCACTGCGCGCCTCGCTGAAGGAGAACGCACGGCTTCAGCAGGAGAACAGCGAACTCGCGGCCGCGGCCACGGAACCCATCGCTGTCGTCTCCATGGCCTGCCGCTACGCAGGCGGGATCCGCAGCCCCGAGGACCTGTGGCGGGTGGTGACGGACGGCTCCGACGTCTACACCGCCTTCCCCGAGGACCGCGGCTGGGACCTGGAGGGCCTTTACGACCCGGACCCCGACAACCCCGGCACGACGTACGTGCGGGAGGGCGCGTTCCTGCACGACGCGGGCCGCTTCGACGCCGCCTTCTTCGGCATCTCGCCGCGTGAGGCGCTCGCCATGGACCCCCAGCAGCGCCAGCTGCTCGAAGTGGCCTGGGAGGCCCTGGAACGGGCCGGGATCGACCCGCACGCGGTCCGCGGTACCGACGTCGGGGTCTTCGCCGGCATGGTGCACCAGGACTACGCGCCCGACCTCAGCGGCCACGAGGACTTCCTCAGCCTGGAACGCGCTCTGGGCACCGCGGGCGGCGTCGCCTCCGGACGCGTCGCCTACACCCTCGGGCTCGAAGGGCCCGCGGTCACCGTCGACACGATGTGCTCCTCGTCGCTGGTGGCACTCCACCTCGCCGCGCAGGCCCTGCGCCGCGGCGAGTGCTCCATGGCGCTCGTGGGCGGCTCCACGGTGATGGCGACACCGGGCGGCTTCGTCGGCTTCGCCCGGCAGCGCGCGCTCGCCTTCGACGGCCGCTGCAAGTCCTACGCCGCCGGGGCCGACGGCTCCAGCTGGGCCGAGGGCGTCGGCGTACTGCTCGTGGAACGCCTCTCCGTGGCCCGCGAGCGCGGCCACCAGGTCCTCGCCGTGGTCCGCGGCAGCGCCCTCAACCAGGACGGCGCCTCCAACGGCCTGACCGCGCCGAACGGCCCCGCCCAGCAGCGCGTCATCCGCAAGGCCCTGGCCAGTGCCGGGCTCGCCCCGTCCGAGGTGGACGCGGTGGAGGGCCACGGCACCGGTACGGTCCTCGGCGACCCGATCGAGGCGCAGGCGCTCATCGCCACCTACGGGGAGGGCCGGGACCGGCGGGATCCGCTGCTGCTCGGCTCGGTCAAGTCCGTCATCGGGCACACCCAGGCGGCGTCCGGGGTGGCCGGGGTCATCAAGACGGTGCAGGCGCTGCGGCACGGGGTGCTGCCGGCGACCCGGCACGTGGACGCGCCGACCCCGCAGGTCGACTGGTCGGCGGGGACGGTGGAGCTGCTGACCGAGGCCAGGCGGTGGCCGGACCGCGGGCATCCGCGCCGGGCCGGAGTCTCCTCGTTCGGGGCCAGCGGCACGAACGCGCACGTGATCCTGGAAGAAGCGCCCCGCACCCCGGACGAGACGCCCCGCCCGGGGCCCGCCGGCCCGGTGCCGCTGGTGCTCTCCGCGGGCACCGCCGCCTCGCTGGCCGCCCAGGCCGGGCGGCTCGCCGCGTTCCTCGGGCAGCCGCAGGACGGCGACGAGGTGTCGCCCGCCGCGGTCGCCGGCTCGCTGGTGGCGGGCCGTGCGGTGCTGAACGAGCGTGCGGTGGTCGTCGCCGAGTCGGGCGAGGAGGCGGTGGCCGGGCTGCGCGCGCTGGAGCGCGGCGAGAGCGCGTCCGGTGTCGTCTCCGGTTCCGGAACACCCGGCAAGGTCGTCTGGGTCTTCCCCGGCCAGGGCTCCCAATGGGCCGGAATGGGACGGGAGTTGCTGGACTCCTCACCCGTCTTCGCCGAGCGGATCACGCAGTGCGCCACCGCCCTCGAACGGTGGGTGGACTGGTCGCTCGTCGACGTCCTGCGCGGGGAGGCCGCGCCGGAACTGCTGAACCGCGTGGACGTCCTGCAGCCCGCGAGCTTCGCCGTCATGGTGGGACTCGCCGCCGTGTGGTCGTCCGCGGGCGTGGTGCCGGACGCCGTGCTCGGCCACTCCCAGGGCGAGATCGCCGCCGCGTGCGTGTCCGGGGCGCTGTCCCTGGAGGACGCGGCCCGGGTGGTCGCCCTGCGCAGCCAGGCGATCGCCGCGGAACTGGCCGGCCACGGCGGAATGGCCTCGGTCGCGCTCAGCGAGGCGGAGGCGGTGGCCCGCCTGGAACGCTGGGCCGACCGCGTGGAGATCGCCGCCGTCAACGGCCCCGCGTCCGTCGTCATCGCCGGTGACGCCCGGGCCCTGGACGAAGCCCTGGACACCCTGGAGGACCAGGGCGTCCGCGTGCGGCGCATCGCCGTGGACTACGCCTCGCACTCCCGGCACGTGGAGCGGATCCGCGCCACCCTCGCCGACGCGCTCGCCGGGATCCGCGCCCAGGCACCGGCGATCCCGTTCCGCTCCACCGTCACCGGCGGCTGGGTCGAGGACGCCGGCGTGCTGGACGGCGCGTACTGGTACCGCAACCTGCGCGGCCAGGTGCAGTTCGGCCCCGCGGTCGCCGAACTGATCGGGCAGGGCCACGGTGTCTTCGTCGAGGTCAGCGCCCACCCGGTCCTCGTCCAGCCGATCACGGAGATCGCGGACGAGAGCGCGGGCGGCGAGGACGTGGTGGCGACCGGCTCGCTGCGCCGCCAGGAGGGCGGGCTGCGCCGGCTGCTGACCTCGATGGCCGACCTGTTCGTGCACGGCCTGACCGTCGACTGGTCCGCGCTCCTGCCCGACGGCACGCCGACCCGCACCGACCTGCCGACGTACGCCTTCGACCAGCAGCACTACTGGCTGCGGATGGGCGGCTCGGCCACCGACTCGGGCTCGCTCGGACTGGCCGCGAGCGACCACCCGCTGCTCGGCGCCGTCGTGCCCCTCCCGCACTCCGACGGCCTGGTCCTCACCTCGCGCCTCTCCCTCCAGTCACACCCCTGGCTCGCCGGACACGCGATCGGCGGCGTCGTCATCGTCCCCGGCACGGCCTACGTCGACCTCGCCGTGCGCGCCGGCGACGAATTCGGCTACGGCGTCCTCGACGAGCTCGTCATCGAGGCGCCGCTGGCCCTGCCCGAGCGCGGCGGCGTACGCGTCCAGGTCGCGGTGAGCGGCCCGGACGCGACCGGACGGCGCACGGTCGACGTCTACTCCCTGCGCGAGGACACCGCCACCGAGAGCGCCACCGACGCGTGGACCCGGCACGCCACCGGCCTCCTGTCGGCCGACGCCAGGCCCGCGCGGGCCGACGTCGACTTCACCGCGTGGCCGCCCCCGGGCGCCGAACCCGTCGACGTCGGCACCTTCTACGGCGACCTGACCGAACGCGGCTACGCCTACGGCCCCGCCTTCCAAGGCATGCGGGCGGTGTGGCGACGCGGCGACGAGGTCTTCGCCGAGGTCGCCCTGCCCGACGAACAGCGCGACGAAGCGGCGAAGTTCGGCATCCACCCGGCGCTCCTCGACGCCGCCCTGCACACCAACGCCCTGGCCGACCCGGACGACGACCGCAAGGTGCTGCCGTTCGCCTGGAACGGCCTCGTGCTGCACGCCGCGGGCGCCTCCGCGCTGCGGGTGCGTGTCGCGCCCTGCGGCCCCGACGCGCTCTCCTTCCAGGCCGCCGACGAGACCGGCGCCCTGGTGGTGACCATGGACTCCCTGGTCTCCCTGCCGGTCTCCGCCGACCAGCTCGACGCGGCAGCGGACGACGACCGCGACTCGCTGTTCGGTGTCGAGTGGGCCGAGCTGGCTGCTGGTGAGGGGCCGGTGGTCGCGCCGGAGTGGGTTGCGGTCGCTGATGCGGCGGATGTAATGGCTTCGGCTGCCGGTGCGGCGGATGCGCGGGTGGCGGTTGTGGACGCTGTGGGCGGGGCGGGTGCGGGTGCTGTCCTTGCGCTGTCGGTGCGGGTGCTGGGTGTGGTGCAGGCGTGGCTGGCTGGTGGGGGGTCGGAGCAGGGCCGGTTGGTGGTGGTGACGCGGGGTGCGGTGCCGGCCGGTGATGGTTCGGTGAGTGATCCGGCGGGTGCGGCGGTGTGGGGTCTGGTGCGGGCCGCGCAGGCGGAGAACCCGGACCGGATCGTCCTGGTGGACATGGACCCGGCCGGTGGAGAGGTGACCGGTGGGGGAGTGGACGGTACGGGCTCGGCCGGTGGGGGAGTGGCCGGAGTCCTGGGCGCGGTCCTGGCGAGCGGTGAACCGCAGGTCGCGGTCCGCGGCACCACCCTCTCCGCGCCCCGCCTGGCCCGCGTCACCGGCCGGGCACCGGACGAGCCCGCCGTCTTCGCGGCGGAGGGCACCGTCCTCCTCACGGGCGGCACCGGTTCGCTCGGCGCGCTCGTCGCCCGGCACCTCGTCACCCGGCACGGCGTACGGAACCTGGTCCTCGCGAGCCGGCGCGGACCCGACGCCGACGGCGTACGGGAACTCGCCGCCGAACTGACCGAACACGGCGCCGCGGTCTCCGTGGTGGCCGCCGACGTCTCCCGGCGCCCGGACGTCGAGGCGCTGCTCGCCGCCGTGCCCGACGACCACCCCCTGACCGGCGTGGTGCACCTCGCGGGCGTCCTGGACGACGGGGTGCTCGCCACCCTCACCCCCGAGCGCCTCGCCGGAGTCTTCGCACCCAAGGTCGACGCGGTGGGCCACCTCGGCGAACTGACCCGCGGCCTGGACCTGGACGCCTTCGTCGTCTTCTCCTCCGCCGCCGCGCTCATGGGCTCGGCAGGGCAGGGCAACTACGCCGCCGCCAACGCCTACCTCGACGGCCTGATGGCCCAGCGCCGCGCGGCCGGACTGCCCGGACTCTCCCTCGCCTGGGGCCTGTGGGAGCAGAGCGAGGGCCTGACCGCGCACCTCAGCGCCGTGGACCAGGCCCGCATGAGCCGCGGCGGCGTCCGCGCCCTGACCCCGGCCGAGGGCCTGCGCATCTTCGACACCGGCCTGCACATGGGCCAGGCGCTCCTCGTCCCGATCAAGCTGGACCTCAAGACGGTGCGCGGCCAGGCCGCGTCCGGCGGCGAAGTCCAGCACCTGCTGCGCGGCCTGGTCCGCACCGGCCGCCGCACCGCACGGGCGGCCGCGGGCGACAGCGGGGCCCTGGTCCACCGGCTCGCCGGGCTGTCCGAGGCCGAGCGGGAAAGTGTCCTGCTCTCCCTCGTCCAGACCGAGGCGGGCGCCGTGCTCGGCTTCACCAGCCCCGAACTGGCGCAGGGCACCAAGGGCTTCAGCGACCTCGGCTTCGACTCGCTGACCGCCGTGGAACTGCGCAACCGGCTCGGCGCGGCGACCGGCGTCAAACTCCCCGCCACACTCATCTTCGACTACCCGACCCCGCAGGCCCTCGCCCGCTACCTGCGGGAGGAGTTCGGCGACACCGCGGCCGCAGGCGCCGGGTCCGCGCCGGTCGCCGCCGCCGCGGACCCGGGCGAGCCGATCGCGATCGTGGGCATGGCCTGCCGGCTGCCCGGCGGCGTCACCGGCCCCGACTCGCTGTGGCGGCTGGTGCACGAGGGCCGTGAGGGTATGTCGGACTTCCCCGCCGACCGCGGCTGGGACCTGGACACCCTCTTCGACGCCGACCCCGACACGGCGGGTACGTCGTACTCCACGAAGGGCGGCTTCCTGGAGGGCGCGGGCCTGTTCGACGCCGGGTTCTTCGGGATCTCGCCGCGCGAGGCCCTCGCCATGGACCCGCAGCAGCGCCTGCTCCTCGAAGCCTCCTGGGAGGCCCTGGAGAGCGCGGGCGTCGACCCGGCTGCGGCCCGCGGCGACAGCATCGGCGTCTTCTCCGGCGTCTCCATCCACGACTACGTCGAGTCGCTGACGCACCTGCCCGCGGAGCTGGAGGGCTTCGCCACGACCGCCACCGCCGGAAGCGTCGCCTCGGGCCGCGTCTCGTACGTCTTCGGCTTCGAGGGCCCGGCCGTCACGGTCGACACGGCCTGCTCGTCGTCGCTGGTGGCGATGCACCTCGCGGCCCAGGCACTGCGCCAGGGCGAGTGCTCCATGGCGCTCGCGGGCGGCGTCGCGGTGATGGGCTCACCCATCGGCGTCCTCGGTATGTCGCGCCAGCGCGGCCTGGCCGGCGACGGCCACTGCAAGGCGTACGCGGACGGCGCCGACGGCACGGTCCTCTCGGAGGGCGTGGGCATCGTGGTCCTGGAACGCCTCTCGGTGGCCCGCGAGCGCGGCCACAAGGTGCTTGCGGTGCTGCGCGGCAGCGCGGTCAACCAGGACGGCGCCTCCAACGGCCTCACCGCTCCCAACGGGCCCTCGCAGCAACGGGTCATCCGCAAGGCCCTGGCGGGCGCCGGGCTCTCCCCGGCCGAGGTGGACGTCGTGGAGGGCCACGGCACGGGCACGGTCCTCGGCGACCCGATCGAGACACAGGCGCTCATCGCCACGTACGGCAAGGACCGCGACCCGCAGAAGCCTTTGTGGCTCGGCTCGTTGAAGTCGAACATCGGTCACACGCAGGCCGCCGCGGGCGTCGCCGGTGTCATCAAGATGGTGCAGGCGCTACGGCACGGCGTGCTGCCACCGACGCTGCACGCGCAGCAGCGGACGACCAAGGTGGACTGGTCCGACGGGGCCGTGGAACTCCTGACGGAGGCACGGGAATGGTCGCCCGGCGGCCGCCCGCGCCGCGCGGGCGTCTCCTCCTTCGGCATCAGCGGCACGAACGCGCACCTGATCCTGGAGGAGGCGCCCGCGGACGGACCGGCGGAGCAGGCGTCGCCGCCCGCGGACGGTGTCGTGCCGCTGGTGGTGTCCGCGCGCGGTGCCGCTTCGCTGGCCGCTCAGGCCGGGCGGCTGGCGGCGTTCGTCGAGGAAGCGGAGGGCGGCGACCGGGTGTCGCTGGCTTCGGTGGCGGGGTCGTTGGTCGCCGGTCGTGCGCTGTTGAGTGAGCGTGCGGTGGTGGTGGCTGCCTCGGGGGAGGAGGCCCTGGCCGGGTTGCGGGCGTTGGAGCGTGGTGAGAGTGCGGCCGGTGTCGTCTCCGGTGGCGGTTCGGGTACGCCCGGCAAGGTCGTGTGGGTGTTCCCGGGTCAGGGTTCTCAATGGGCCGGTATGGGGCGGGAGTTGTTGGACTCGTCGCCGGTGTTCGCGGAGCGGATCGGTGAGTGTGCGGCGGCGCTTGAGCCGTACGTGGACTGGTCGCTCGTTGATGTGCTGCGGGGTGAGGTCGAGCCCGAGTTGTTGGAGCGGGTGGATGTGCTTCAGCCCGCGAGTTTTGCGGTGATGGTGGGGTTGGCGGCGGTGTGGTCGTCGGTGGGTGTGCTGCCGGATGCCGTGGTCGGGCACTCGCAGGGTGAGATCGCGGCGGCTTGTGTGTCCGGGGCGCTGTCGTTGGAGGATGCGGCCCGGGTCGTGGCGTTGCGCTCTCAGGCGATTGCCGGGGAACTTGCTGGTCGTGGCGGGATGGCGTCCGTCGCGCTCAACGAGGTCGACGCGGTGGCTCGTCTCGGGCGCTGGTCCGGCCGGGTCGAGGTGGCGGCCGTCAACGGTCCGTCGTCCGTCGTCATCGCTGGTGACGCCCAAGCACTGGACGAGGCCCTGGAAGCGTTCTCCGCCGATGGTGTGCGGGTGCGCCGGGTCGCCGTTGACTACGCCTCCCACACCCGCCACGTCGAGGACATCGAAACGGTGCTGAGCGAGGCGTTGGCGGAGATCGAGGCGCAGGCGCCGCTCGTGCCGTTCTACTCGACCGTCACCGGCGGCTGGGTGGATGAGCCCGGGGTGCTGGATGGCGCGTACTGGTACCGCAATCTGCGTGGTCAGGTCGCCTTCGGTCCGGCCGTGGCGGGGTTGCTGGGGCAGGGTTATGGCGCGTTCGTCGAGATCAGTGCTCATCCGGTCCTGGTCCAGCCGGTCACCGAGACCGCCGACGAGAGTGGCACGGATGTGGTCGTGACGGGTTCGCTGCGCCGTGACGACGGCGGTCTGCGACGGCTGCTGACCTCCATGGCCGAGTTGTTCGTCACGGGCGTGCCCATGGACTGGAGCGGGGTGCTCCCGGTCGGTCAGGCTCCGGTCGCCCTTCCCACGTATGCCTTCGACCACCAGCACTACTGGCTCCACACGGCCCAGGCCGCCACCGACGCGGCCTCGCTCGGTCAGCGGAAGGTCGATCACCCGCTGCTCGGTGCGATGGTCCAACTGCCGCACTCCGACGGACTGTTGTTCACATCACGGCTCTCGCTCAAGACGCACCCCTGGCTGGCCGATCACCTCGTCGGCGGAGTCTCGGTGTTCCCCGGAACGGCCCTGGCCGAGCTGGCCGTGCGGGCCGGTGACGAAGCCGGTTGCGGGGTCCTGGACGAGCTGGTGACCGAGGCGCCGCTGATCGTGCCCGAGCACGGCGGCATACGTCTTCAGATCGCTGTCGGCGCTCCCGATGAGAACGGCGCGCGCAGCCTGGAGATCCACTCCCAGCGTGAGGACGCCGACAGCGGCGCGGACGCCTGGACCCGGCACGCCGGCGGAACCCTGTCGGCGCAGGCCCCCCGCACCGTGAACGACTTCGACTTCACCGCCTGGCCGCCACCCGGCGCCGAGGCCGTCGACGTCGACGGCTTCTACGCCGGTCTGGCCGTACGGGGTTACGAGTACGGCCCCGCCTTCCAGGGCGTACGCGCACTGTGGCGGCGCGGCGACGAGACGTTCGCCGAGGTCGCCCTGGACGAGGAGCGGCGCAAGGGCGCCACGGAGTTCGGTGTGCACCCGGCCCTGCTCGACGCGGCCCTGCACCCGCTCACCGCCGACGGCGACGGCGACGGTGACACGGTCCGGCAGCCACTGGACTGGAACAACCTCGTCCTGCACGCCGTCGGCGCCTCCGCCCTGCGGGTGCGCCTGCGGAGCGGTGACTCCGGCACGGTGACGCTGGAAGCGGCGGACGAGACCGGCGGCCCGGTCGTGTCGGCGGAGTCGCTGACGCTGCGGGAGCTGACCGCGGAACAGCTGACAGGCGCCGGGGACACCAAGGTGACCGACTCGCTGTTCGGTGTCGAGTGGACCGAGCTGGCTGCTGGTGAGGGGCCGGTGGTCGCGCCGGAGTGGGTTGCGGTCGCTGATGCGGCGGATGTGGTGGCTTCGGCTGCCGGTGCGGCGGATGTGCGGGTGGCGGTTGTGGACGCTGTGGGCGGGGCGGGTGCGGGTGCCGTCCTTGCGCTGTCGGTGCGGGTGCTGGGTGTGGTGCAGGCGTGGCTGGCTGGTGGGGGGTCGGAGCAGGGCCGGTTGGTGGTGGTGACGCGGGGTGCGGTGCCGGCCGGTGATGGTTCGGTGAGTGATCCGGCGGGTGCGGCGGTGTGGGGTCTGGTGCGGGCCGCGCAGGCGGAGAACCCGGACCGGATCGTCCTGGTCGACGCGGACCCGGCCGGTGGGGGAGTGGCCGAAGTCCTGGGCGCGGTCCTGGCGAGCGGTGAACCGCAGGTCGCGGTCCGCGGCACCACCCTCTCCGTACCGCGTCTCGTCCGGGCCCGGCCCGCCGACCCGGCAGGGACGTTCGGCCCCGAGGGCACCGTCCTCATCACGGGTGGCACCGGGTCCCTGGGCGCCCTGGCGGCCCGGCACCTGGTCACCGGACACGGCGTACGGAAGCTGGTCCTCGCCGGCCGGCGAGGACCCGACGCCGACGGCGCCAGGGAACTCGCCGCCGACCTCACCGAGCGCGGTGCCGAGG
The DNA here is from genome assembly GCF_040611655.1 of Streptomyces sp. NPDC006552. Taxonomy (NCBI): domain Bacteria; kingdom Bacillati; phylum Actinomycetota; class Actinomycetes; order Kitasatosporales; family Streptomycetaceae; genus Streptomyces; species Streptomyces sp. NPDC006552. The sequence goes on along the minus strand of NZ_JBEXOS010000069.1, from coordinate 3,414 downwards.
TCTCCGTCGTGGCCTGCGACGTCTCCGACCGCGACCAGGCGCGAGCCCTGCTCGCCTCCGTACCCGACCTGCGGGCCGTCCTGCACACGGCCGGTGTCCTGGACGCCGGCGTGATCGAGGCACTGACCCCCGAACGCCTGGCCGAAGTCTTCGCGCCGAAGGTCGACGCGGTGGGCCACCTCGACGAACTGACCCGGGGCCTGGACCTGGACGCGTTCGTCGTCTACTCGTCCGTCTCGGCCGTCTTCATGGGCGCGGGCAGCGGCAGCTACGCCGCCGCCAACGCCTACCTCGACGGCCTGATGGCCCGGCGCCGCGCGGCCGGACTGCCCGGACTCTCGCTCGCCTGGGGCCTGTGGGAGCAGACCACCGGCATGGCGGCCGGCACCGACGACCTCGTCCGGTCCCGGATGAGCAGGCGCGGCGGCCTCCAGATCATGAGCCAGGCCGACGGCATGCGGCTCTTCGACAGCGCGATCGGATCGGACCGGTCCCTCCTCGTGCCCGCCCGGCTCGACCTGCGGGCGGTCCGCGCCGACGCCACGGCCGGCAGCGGCGTACCGCACATGCTGCGCGGCCTGGTCCGCGCGGGCCGGCAGCAGGCACGGGCCGGCGCCGCCAGGGACGGCGAACTGCTGCGCCGCCTCACCGGCCGCACCACCGCCGAACAGCAGAAGGTCCTCACCGACCTGGTCCGCACCCAGGCCGCGATCGTCCTCGGCCACGCCGGAGCGGACGGGGTCCCCGCGGACATCGCGTTCAAGGACACCGGCTTCGACTCGCTGACCGCCGTGGAGCTGCGCAACCGGCTGCGCGAGGCGACCGGCCTGAAGCTGCCCGCCACCTTGGTCTTCGACTATCCGAACCCGGCGGCCCTGGCCCGCCATCTGCACACCGAACTCGTGCCGGACGGCGGCGACGCCGGTCAGGACGTGGACGAGGTGCGGCTGCGGCACGCGCTCGCCTCCCTGCCGCTCGCCCGCTTCCGGGAGGCGGGACTCATGGACGCCCTGGTCCGGCTCGCCGCCCTCGGCGACCGCGGACCGGCCGCCGTCCCCCTGGACGACACCGACGACGAGCAGGCGATCGCCGACCTCCAGGTCGACGACCTCGTACAGCTGGCGCTCGGCGACAACCAACTCCGCGACACCGGAATGATTGGGGATCTCAAGTGAGTGCGTCGTACGAAAAGGTTGTCGAGGCGCTACGGGCATCGCTCGAAGAGGTCGGTGCGCTGAAGAAGCAGAACCGCCGGCTCGCCGACGCCTCCCGCGAACCGGTGGCCGTGGTCGGGATGGCCTGCCGGCTGCCCGGCGGCGTGACGAACCCCGAGGAGCTGTGGCGGCTCGTGCGGGACGGCGTCGACGCCGTGACGGGCTTCCCCGCGGACCGCGGCTGGAACCTGGAGGGCCTCTTCGACCCGGACGACACCGGGCGCGCCGGCACCACGTACACGGACCGGGGCGGCTTCCTCCACGAGGCGGGCCTGTTCGACGCCGGGTTCTTCGGGATCTCGCCGCGCGAGGCCCTCGCCATGGACCCGCAGCAGCGCCTCCTCCTGGAGACATCCTGGGAGGCGCTGGAGCGCGCTGGCATCGACCCGGTCTCGCTGAAGGGCACCGACGTCGGCGTCTTCTCCGGCGTCTTCGGCCAGGGATATGTCGCCCCCGGCGCCGACGTGGTGACACCGGAGCTGGAGGGCTTCGCGGGCACGGGCGGTTCCACGAGCGTGGCCTCGGGCCGTGTCTCCTACGTCCTCGGTTTCGAGGGCCCCGCCGTCACCATCGACTCGGCGTGCTCGTCGTCGCTGGTGGCGATGCACCTGGCGGCCCAGTCGCTGCGCCAGGGCGAGTGCTCCATGGCGCTGGCCGGCGGCGCGACGGTCATGGCCAACCCCGGCGCGTTCGTGGAGTTCTCCCGCCAGCGCGGCCTGGCCGCCGACGGCCGCTGCAAGGCGTACGCGGACGGCGCGGACGGCACGGGCTGGGCCGAGGGCGTCGGCGTGGTCGTCCTGGAACGCCTGTCCGTGGCCCGCGAGCGCGGCCACAAGGTCCTTGCGGTGCTGCGCGGCAGCGCGGTCAACCAGGACGGCGCCTCCAACGGCCTCACCGCCCCCAACGGCCCCGCCCAGCAACGCGTCATCCGCGGGGCGCTGGCCAACGCGGGACTGGCACCGGCCGACGTCGACATCGTGGAGGGCCACGGCACGGGCACGGTCCTCGGCGACCCGATCGAGGCGCAGGCGCTGCTCGCCACGTACGGCAAGGACCGCGACCCGCAGAAGCCTTTGTGGCTCGGCTCGTTGAAGTCGAACGTCGGGCACACGCAGGCCGCCGCGGGCGTCGCCGGTGTCATCAAGATGGTGCAGGCGCTGCGGCACGGTGAGATGCCCGCGACGCTGCACGTGGACGCGCCGACCTCACAGATCGACTGGTCGGCGGGGGCGGTGGAGCTGCTCACGCAGGCCCGTGTGTGGCCGCGGCGGGAGGCTCCGCGCCGGGCGGGCGTGTCGGCGTTCGGCGTGAGCGGCACGAACGCGCACCTGATTCTGGAGGAGGCGCCCGCGGACGGACCGGCGGAGCAGGCGTCGCCGCCCGCGGACGGCGTCGTGCCGCTGGTGGTGTCCGCGCGCGGTGAGGCGGCGCTGGCCGCTCAGGCCGGGCGGCTCGCGGCGTTCGTCGAGGAGGCGGAGGGCGGCGACGGGGTGTCGCTGACTTCGGTGGCGGGGTCGTTGGTCGCGGGTCGTGCGCTGCTGAGTGAGCGGGCGGTCGTGGTCGCGGCGTCGCACGCGGAGGCTCTGGCCGGGTTGCGGGCGTTGGAGCGTGGTGAGAGTGCGGCCGGTGTCGTCTCCGGTGGCGGGGGCGGCTCGGGCAAGGTCGTGTGGGTGTTCCCGGGTCAGGGTTCTCAATGGGCCGGTATGGGGCGGGAGTTGTTGGACTCTTCGCCGGTGTTCGCGGAGCGGATCGGTGAGTGTGCGGCGGCGCTTGAGCCGTACGTCGACTGGTCGCTCGTCGATGTGCTGCGGGGTGAGGTCGAGCCTGAGCTGTTGGAGCGGGTGGATGTGCTTCAGCCCGCCAGTTTTGCGGTGATGGTGGGTCTGGCGGCGGTGTGGTCGTCGGTGGGTGTGCTGCCGGATGCCGTGGTCGGGCATTCGCAGGGTGAGATCGCGGCGGCTTGTGTGTCCGGGGCGTTGTCCCTGGAGGATGCGGCGCGAGTGGTGGCCTTGCGCTCTCAGGCGATCGCTGCACAGTTGGCTGGTCGTGGCGGGATGGCTTCGGTCGCGCTGAGCGAGGTCGACGCGGTGGCTCGGCTGGAGCGTTGGTCCGGCCGGGTCGAGGTGGCGGCGGTCAATGGCCCCTCGTCCGTCGTGATTGCCGGTGACGCCCAAGCACTGGACGAGGCACTGGAGGCGTT
>NZ_JBEXOS010000068.1:0-45419 GCF_040611655.1 Streptomyces sp. NPDC006552 | reverse complement strand
GGGCTCGGAGCGGTACCCGGGGGCGGCGGTCCTGGCCACGGCCGGGGCGCTGCACGGCGTGTGCGCACGTTCCGCGCCTATTTGGACTGGGGGGCGCTCCCCGGCGTGCGGATGCCCAGGGCGCGTGTGGTCGCCGGATTGACGAGCAGCACCAGGGCGGCGATCGCCACGGCGGCGAGGGCGATGCCGCCGGGGATGGCCACGCTGTTGGCCTGCAGCAACGTGTAGGCGACCGGCAGCGCCATGATCTGGGTGATGATCGCGGGTCCGCGGCTCCAGCTCCTGCGGGCCAGCAGGCCGCGTGCGGCCAGCAGCGGCAGCAGGGCGAGCACGAGCAGGGTCACGCCACCGGTGATCGCCTGCTCCGGGTCGTCGGGGTTCCCGGTGAGCCCGGCGACGAGCATGGAGGCACCGCCCGCGACGAGCGCGACGCCTTCGAGTCCGGCCAGGGCCGCCGCGGCGGTCAGCCGGCCGGGGCGCGGCCCGGTCTCTTCGGGGGTCTCGGGGGCGGGATTCTGCGCTGAGGTCACCTTGGCAGCGTAACGCCCGGCGCGCGCGACCCGGCAGGCCGCGTCCCGGGCCGGGGCCCGCCGGCGCCTGCCCGAGCCCTACCTCGGTCTGGGTTCGGTCCGAGGCGCTAGGTACCCTGCATCGCATGCGTGCACTTCTTGTGGTCAATCCGGCGGCAACCACCACCAGTGCGCGCACGCGCGATGTGCTGATCCACGCGCTGGCGAGCGAGATGAAGCTCGAGGCCGTCACCACGGAGTACCGCGGTCACGCCCGCGACCTGGGCCGGCAGGCCGCCGAGAGCAAGGACATCGAGCTGGTCGTCGCCCTGGGCGGCGACGGCACGGTCAACGAGGTCGTGAACGGGCTGCTGCACCACGGCCCCGACCTCGACCGGCTGCCGGGCCTGGCCGTGGTCCCCGGCGGTTCGACGAACGTCTTCGCCCGCGCCCTGGGCCTGCCGAACGAGCCCGTGGAGGCCACAGGACAGCTCCTGGACGCCCTGCGCGAGGGCCGCGAGCGCACGGTCGGTCTCGGTCTCGCCGAGGGCACTCCGGGCACGGAGGACGAGGCGGTGCCGTCCCGCTGGTTCACGTTCAGCGCCGGGCTCGGCTTCGACGCCGGGGTGGTGGGGCGGGTGGAGCAGCAGAGAGAACGGGGCAAGCGTTCGACGCATGCCCTGTACGTGCGGCAGGTCGTCCGGCAGTTCCTCGGTGAGGCCGACCGCCGGCACGGCACGATCACGCTCGAACGGCCGGGCGAGAACCCGGTCACGGATCTGGTCGTCTCCATAGTCAGCAACACGTCGCCGTGGTCCTTCTTGGGCAACCGTCCGCTGTATCCGACGCCCCAGGCGTCCTTCGACACCGGCCTTGACGTGCTCGGACTCAAGAAACTCTCCACCCCCGCGGTGGCCCGGTACGGCACCCAGCTCCTCACCTCCTCACCCGAGCGCGGACCGCACGGTAAGAACGCGGTTACGCTCCATGACCTCACCGACTTCACCTTGCATTCGAAGGCGCCCCTGCCCCTTCAGATGGACGGTGACCACCTGGGGCTGCGGACCAGCGTGGCGTTCACAGGCGTACGCCGTGCACTGCGTGTGATTGTGTGAGTGGAAGGGTCCAAAGTCCTTCATCTCGAACGTTTGGGCCAGGATCCACCCCATGGAAGTACGGCTGTGACCTAGCCGACACCGAGGAATCAAAAAAAACTTTCCAGAAGGGGTTGTATCCGCCGCCGAGGTTTGCGAATCTCTACATGGCGCTCGGGACGGCCCGCAACATCGGCCCCACAGAGAGCCCGAATCCCCTCCTCAAAGCAACGGACACTCGTCGCAGATGTGACGTTCGTCCCTACATTTGTTGAGGGATTCGTGAAAGCGTTCACATTCACAAGCAACCTGCACGTAATACCAAGGAGAGGTAGCAGCCATGGACTGGCGTCACAACGCCGTTTGTCGCGAGGAAGACCCCGAGCTGTTCTTCCCCATCGGCAACACCGGTCCCGCGCTGCTGCAGATCGAGGAAGCCAAGGCCGTCTGCCGCCGCTGCCCCGTCATGGAGCAGTGCCTGCAGTGGGCGCTCGAGTCCGGCCAGGACTCCGGCGTCTGGGGTGGCCTCAGCGAGGACGAGCGCCGCGCGATGAAGCGCCGCGCCGCTCGCAACCGGGCACGTCAGGCCTCCGCCTGATCCCCCACCCCGTTCGAGCCTGAGCCCGGCGGCGCGTACAGCGAGTACGCATCCCCCCGCCCCCCGAGCCGCAGCGCGCAGTACCCCCGATGCTCCCCAGGCTCAGCCCGGGACATGACCCGAGCAACGCGAGCAGTGAGCCCCGGACCGTACAACGGTCCGGGGCTCACTGCTGTGTGCGTCCACCCGGCGTCTACTTGTGGGAGCGCACCGGAATGTCGAGGACGACCTGTGTACCGCGTTCGGGAGCCGGCACCATGTCGAACGTTCCGCCCAACTCACCTTCCACCAAGGTTCGTACGATCTGCAGCCCCAGGTTGCCGGTGGACTTTGGGTCGAAGTTCGGGGGCAGGCCCACGCCGTCGTCCTGGACGGTGATCAGCAGCCGCACATCCTTGCTGGTGCCGCCCCGTACGGCGGAGACCTCCACGGTGCCGGTGTCCCCCTGCCGGTAACCGTGCTCCAGCGCGTTCTGCAACACCTCGGTCAGGACCATGGACAGCGGGGTCGCCACCTCCGCGTCCAAGATGCCGAAGCGGCCGGTGCGCCGGCCGGTCACCTGTCCGGGTGAGATCTCGGCGACCATGGCGAGCACCCGGTCGGCGATCTCGTCGAACTCCACCCGCTCGTCCAGGTTCTGCGAGAGCGTCTCGTGCACGATGGCGATGGAACCGACGCGCCGGACCGCCTCTTCGAGCGCCTCGCGCCCCCGGTCCGACCCGATGCGCCGGGCCTGGAGGCGCAGCAGCGCGGCCACGGTCTGCAAGTTGTTCTTCACCCGGTGGTGGATCTCCCGGATGGTGGCGTCCTTGGTGATCAACTCACGCTCTCGGCGCCGCAGTTCGGTGACGTCGCGCAGCAGGACCAGCGAACCGATCCGCACGCCCTTGGGCTTGAGCGGGATCGCGCGCAGCTGGATCGATCCTTCCTCGCCCTCGATCTCGAACTCGCGCGGCGCCCATCCGCTGGCCACCTTGGCGAGGGCTTCGTCCACCGGTCCGCGCGAGGGGGCGAGTTCGGCCGTGGTCCGGCCCAGGTCGTGCCCGACCAGATCGGCCGAGAAGCCCAACCGGTGGTAAGCGGACAGCGCGTTGGGGGACGCGTACTGGACGATGCCGTCGGCGTCGAGCCGGATCAGCCCGTCCCCCACGCGCGGGGAGGCGTCCATGTCGACCTGCTGCCCCGGGAAGGGGAACGAACCGGCGGCGATCATCTGCGCCAGGTCGGACGCGGACTGCAGATAGGTCAGCTCGAGGCGTGAGGGCGTACGGACGGTCAGCAGGTTCGTGTTGCGGGCGATGACTCCGAGGACCCGGCCCTCCCGGCGTACGGGGATGGACTCGACCCGCACCGGGACCTCTTCGCGCCACTCGGGGTCGCCCTCGCGCACGATGCGGCCCTCGTCCAGCGCGGCGTCCAGCATGGGGCGGCGGCCGCGCGGCACCAGGTGACCGACCATGTCGTCCTGGTAGGAGGTCGGACCGGTGTTCGGACGCATCTGCGCGACGGAGACGTACCGCGTGCCGTCGCGCGTGGGGACCCACAGGACGAGGTCGGCGAAGGAGAGGTCGGAGAGCAGCTGCCACTCCGAGACCAGCAGGTGCAGCCACTCGAGGTCGGAGTCGCCGAGGGCGGTGTGCTGGCGGACGAGATCGTTCATGGAGGGCACGGGGCTGAGCGTACCCGCCGGTCGGCGCGGCCCCGAAAAGACCGACGGGCCGCGGCGCCGGGGGGAGGGACCCTCGACCCTTTCCCTGGCACCGCAGCCCTTCAGGTGCATCGGCTGCCAGGTGTGCGGTGCCCGGCTGCCGATCGAGGAACCGCAGCAGTCAGGGCAGAGAGCGCGGTTCCTCTGTCCGTCCTCCTGTGCGGGGAGGGCGGAGGTCTGCAGTACGCATTGTGGACTAGACCATTCTCCCGTGTCTACGCGTCGGACCGGGTTTGTTGTCGTCTCTTCATCCAACCCCATAATGCGCCGCGACAGTGTCCGGCTCTACCCGCGGACGCCGGAGCGGGCCGATTCTCCGCCGGGCCAGGCGGTCATCGCGAGGCCGGCGATCTCCTCCAGCTCTCGCCGGCCGGCACCGTCCCGCGACTGCTGCGACATGCCCTGGAAGACCGCGCCCACGAAACGCGCGAAGGCCGCGGTGTCCAGGGATTCCGGCAGCTCCCCCGCGGCCACCCCCTGGCGCAGCCGGTCCTCGATGGCGGCGAGGCTGGCGCCACGCTGCTCGCGCAGGGCCTGCTCGACCTCGGGCGTCGTGCAGTTCGTCGCGGCGTGGATGACGAGGCAGCCGCGCGGGTGGCCGGGGTCGGTGAACTCGTCGGCCGCCTCCCGCAGCAGCCGCTCGACGGCGCCGCGAGCGGTGGGCTCCTCGGTCAGGGCGCGGGCGGGGCCTGCGCCGTGCGTCGTGCCGTAGACCCGCACGACCTCCTCGAACAGCGAGCGCTTGTCGCCGAACGCGGCGTACAGGCTGGGGGCGCCGATGCCCATCTCGCGGGTCAGCTCGGAGACCGAGGTCCCCTCGTACCCGTTCTCCCAGAAGGCCCGCATGGCCTTCTCCAGAGCGGTCTCCCGGTCGAAGGAGCGGGGCCGCCCGCGCTGCTTGGTCGCCATGAGGATGAATTCTATAACGCCCACTAGAAAACCGGCCCCGGCGTGCGCTACGGTCATTTCCATAACGACCGCTACAGATTTCGGGAGAGGTGTCACCATGAGCATCACGGGCGTACGAACTGGGGTACTCGCAGGCAAGACCGCACTGGTCACGGGCGCGAGCCGGGGCATCGGGCGGGGCATCGCCGAGCGGCTCGGAAGGGACGGCGCGCGCGTCGCCGTGCATTACGGCACGAACCACGCGGCGGCGCGGGAGACGGTGGCAGCGATCGAGGCGGCGGGCGGTTCGGCGTTCGCCCTCGGCGCGGAGCTAGGTGCGCCGGGCGCGGCGCAGGAGCTGTGGGAGAAGTTCGACGCGCGGGCGGACGGCGTGGACATCCTGGTGAACAACGCGGGCATCGGCACGTCGAGCGCCTTCGAGGAGATCGAGGAAGCGGAGTTCGACCGCCTCCTCACGGTCAACACCAAGTCCCCGTTCTTCCTCGCCCAGCTCGCGGTCCCGCGGCTGCGTGACGGCGGCCGCATCATCAACATCTCCTCCGGCGCCGCACGCACGGCGGTCCTGCCGGACCTCATGCCGTACGCGATGACGAAGGGCGCGCTCGATGTACTGACCCAGTACCTGGCGAAGGTGCTCGGCCCGCGTGGCATCACGGCGAACACGGTGGCGCCCGGCATCGTCGACACGGATGTCAACGCGGAGTGGCTGCGCGCTAGCGACGAGGCCTGGGAGGAGGCGGCGGCGCTGTCGACCTTCGGCAAGGTGGGGACGCCGGCGGAGATAGCCGACGTGGTGGCGTTCCTGGCGTCGCCGGACGGGCGGTGGGTGACGGGGCAGTGGGTAGATGCGACGGGGGGCTCTTTGCTCTGACGCGGGCCCGGGCCATGGGTCGGGGCGGCGGGGAGTATCCGTACGGGGGGGCGTTGGAGGCTTAGGCAGGTCTTGGTCGGAGGGGCCCGGGGCTGGGGGCTCGGGGCTCGGGGCTCGGGGTCTTGAAGGCTTCAGGGCTTGCGGGCCGGGGGCCTACAAGGGCCCGGCGGCACAGGGGCCCGCGGGCTCGGCGGCACAGGGGTCGGCAGGCTCGGGACCCGGCGCCTCGGAGGCCCGGGGGCCCGGCCCGGCGGGCTCGGGAACCCGGCGGGCTCAGGGGCCCGCGGGCCCGGCGGCTCGGCGGCACAGGGGTCGACAGGCTCGGCGGGCTCGGGGGAGTCAATGCCATCGGTTGCGGCGATCGGCTCGATCAGGCGCCCAACATGCCGAGACCTCGCCCACCCCCGAGCATGGACGACAGGGGACTCCGCCAATCGCGGGCTTACAGCCTGGGTCAGGGCAAGGCTCGCGGTCGGACCAGGGTGCTGGACCGGCTCAAGGCCGGGCCCGCTCAGCCCCTGCCCCGCAGGGACTCGCTCTGCTAGATTGGTCTATACCACATACAGCTAAGTTCCCTTTGACCAGAACGGCAGGCCCAGCGTGGAAGTTGTGATCGTTCCGGATGCCGCGGCAGGTGGCGAGCTGATCGCCGAGGCCATGGCCCAGCTGCTGCGGCGCAAGCCCGACGCGTTGCTCGGCGTGGCCACCGGCTCGACCCCGCTGCCCATCTACCAGGCGCTGTCGGCCAAGGTGCGCGCCGGTGAGGTCGACGCGTCGAGGGCCCGCATCGCGCAGCTCGACGAGTACGTCGGGCTGCCGACCGGGCACCCCGAGTCCTACCGCGCGACGGTGCTGCGCGAGGTCGTGGAGCCGCTCGGGCTGAACGCGGCGGCGTTCATGGGCCCGGACGGCAGTGCCGCGGACGTGCAGGCTGCGTGCGAGGAGTACGACAAGGCGCTGGCCGACGCGGGCGGGGTCGATCTGCAGCTGCTCGGGATCGGGACGGACGGGCACATCGGGTTCAACGAGCCGTGTTCCTCGATCGCGTCGCGGACCCGGATCAAGACGCTGACCGAGCAGACGATCACGGACAACGCGCGGTTCTTCGACGGTGACCTGAGCCAGGTGCCGCGGCACGTCATCACGCAGGGCATCGGCACGATCCTGGAGGCCAGGCACCTGGTGCTGCTCGCCACGGGTGAGGGCAAGGCGGACGCCGTGGCGGCGACCGTCGAGGGGCCGATCGCCTCGGTCGTACCGGCGTCGGCGCTCCAGCTGCACCCGCACGCGACGGTCGTCGTGGACGAGGCCGCAGCGTCCAAGCTGAAGCTCGCGGACTACTTCCGGCACACGTACGTCAACAAGCCGGAGTGGCAGGGACTGTAAGCACGGAGGTGCGGGCCCGCAGCCGGATCGGGCCGAGTCCGGCCAGCCGCCCTCAGCACCCAGCACCCAGCACCCAGCACCCAGCACCCAGACATGACGATGCCGGTCACCCCCGCTCGGGGCGACCGGCATTTTCATCTCTGAGCAACAACCAACCGCGCCGCAACCATCCGCGCGGCCGGCCGCCGCCCAGCACCTCTACCCGGCACCTCTATCCCCCGGCGATGACCTCCGCGGCAGCGACCCCGCATACCCGGGCCGCGCCGTGCGTGGCGATGTGGAGGGCGCCGCGCGGTGCGGCCCCCGGTACGCCCATCTCCACGATCACGGTGTCCGGGCGCGCCGCGAGCAGGGTGTCGAGGGCCTCGGACATCCAGGCGTGGCGGTGTTCGTCGCGGACGACGGCCACGACGCGGCGTTCGCCCGCCTCGGCCAGCGCGGTCGCGCCGGCGTCCGGGCCCGTGTAGGAACCGGTGGTGGTGCCGGGGAGCAGGCGTGCGAGTTCGGGGCCGACGCCCCAGGGGGTCTCGTCGCCGACCGCGATGTTGGCGACCGGGGAGAAGGCCGCGACGTGCACGGGGCCGGTCACCGCCGGGGCGTACTCACCCCGCGTGACCCTGAGGGCCCGACGGGCGGCGACCAGGCCGATCTCGGCACCGCCGACACCACCCGCACCACCGGCACCTCCAACACCCGCAACCGAGCCGACCTCAGCACCACCGGCACTACCAGCACCTCGCACCTCGATCCTCGCCCCCGGAGCCGGCATCGGCCCCGCCGACGTCCACTCCCCCAGCGCGCGGACCCGGGCCGCCGCGTCCGCGAGGCGTTCCTCGGGGAGTTCGCCGGAGCGGACCGCGGCGACGAGGGCGTCCCGCAGGCGGGTCACGGTTCCGTCGTCGTTGAGGCCGCCGCCGACGCAGATGGCGTCGGCCCCGGCGGCGATGGCGAGGACGCTGCCGCGCTCGATGCCGTAGGTCGCGGAGATGGCCTGCATCTCCATGCCGTCGGTGACGATGAGGCCGTCGTAACCGAGTTCCTCGCGGAGCAGGCCGGTGAGGATGCGGCGGGACAGGGTCGCCGGGCGCTCCGGGTCGAGGGCGGGGACAAGGATGTGGGCGCTCATCACGGCGCGGGTGCCGGCCGCGATGGCGGCGCGGAACGGGGCGAGGTCGCGGCTGCGCAGCACATCGAGGCCGACGTCGATCAGCGGCAGGTCGTGGTGCGAGTCGACCCCGGTGTCGCCGTGCCCGGGGAAGTGCTTGGCGCAGGCGGCGACGCCGGCGGCCTGCATGCCGTCGACGTAGGCGGCCGTGTGCCGGGCGACGAGCGCGGTGTCGGCGCCGAAGGAGCGGACGCCGATGACCGGGTTGTCGGGGTTGGCGTTGACGTCGGCGGAGGGCGCCCAGTTGAGGTTGACGCCGCACGCGGCGAGGCGGCGGCCGAGTTCGAGGGCGACGGCCCGGGTGAGTTCCACGTCGTCCACGGCGCCGAGCGCGTGGTTGCCGGGGAACGAGGAGCCCGTCCGCACTTCCAGGCGGGTGACGTCGCCGCTCTCCTCGTCGATGGCGACGAGGACGTCACCGTACTCGGCCCGCAACTGCGCGGTGAGGGCGGCCAGTTGTTCGGGCGACTGGACGTTGCGGCCGAACAGGCCGACGGAGGCGAGACCTTCGCCGAGCCGGCGCAGCAGCCAGTCCGGGGCGGTGGTGCCGTCGAAGCCGGGTTGCAGGACGGTGAGCGCGTCGCGGGTGAGCGTGGAGGAGGCGCGGGTGACAGTGGTCATCGGGTGGCGTTATCCCTTCACGGCGCCGGCGGTCAGACCCGCGGCCATCTTGCGCTGGACGAAGAGGAAGAGGATGACGATCGGCACGGCCATCATCGTGGAACCGGCCATCATCGGGGCGTACTCGGTGCCGTGCTTGGTCGTGAAATTGGCGAGCCAGACGGTGGCCGTCTGGTGCTTCTGACTCATCAGCATGAGGGCGTACAGGTATTCGTTCCAGGCCTGGATGAAGCCGTAGACCGAAGTGGCGACCATGCCGGGGGCGAGCAGCGGGAAGACGACGCGGATGAAGGCGCCGGTGCGGGTGCAGCCGTCGACCTGGGCGGCCTCCTCCAGCTCCTTGGGGATGTTGACGATGAAGCCGCGCAGCGTCCACACGGTGAAGGGGAGGATGAAGGTCAGGTACGTGATGATGAGGCCGGTGAGCTTGTCGTACTGACCGAGGTCGTTCAGGAGCAGGAAGACCGGGATGATCATGGCGACGAGCGGCACCATCTGCACGGCGAGGATGGCGACGATGACGATCTTGCGGCCGCGGAAGGCGAACCGGGAGATCGCGAGCGCGGCCAGCATGCCGACGGCGATGCCGATCACGACGACGACGAGCGAGACGACGAGGCTGCGGGCGACCGGGCCCCAGAAGTCCGCGATGTCCAGGGCGCGCCGGAAGTTGTCGAGGGTGAACCCGGTCGGCAGCAGGCTCGGATCGGGGTCGATGGCGTCCTTGGCGGGCTTGAACGCCGTGTTCACCATCCAGTAGACGGGGAAGCCGACGATCAGGAAGACGAGCAGGCCGAGGAGGTTCCAGCCGGCCCGGGGCCTGCGGGGCCGGCGCACGGGCGCGGCGGGCGCGCCGGTCGCGGCGGGGACCTTGGCGGGGGCGGTGGTGGCGGGGGCGCTCACTCGACCTCTCCGATCTTGAGCATCTGGCGCATGTAGACGGCGACGACGCCGAGCAGCAGGATCACCGTGAGCAGCGCGATGGCCGAGCCCTGGCTGTAGTCGTTGACCTGGAACGCCCGGTCGTAGGAGTAGGTGGTCAGCAGCTGGAACTCGTCCTCGGGGTGACCGTTGCGCATGACGAACACCTGCGGGAAGACCCCCATGTCCCAGATGACCGAGAGCGTCGCGAGCATGACGATGATGGGTTTGAGGATCGGCAGGGTGACGTAGCGGAAGACCTTCCAGGCGCCGGAGCCGTCCAGGCGCGCGGCCTCCTCCAACTCCTTGGGCACCTGGGTCAGGCCCGCGCTCAGGGTGATGACGACGAAGGGCACCGCTCCCCAGATCACCAGGAGCATGATGACGGCGAGCCCCTGGGTGCCGCTGGCGAACCAGTTGTGGCCGACCATCTCGACGCCGGGCAGTTTGCTCAGCAGCGCGTTGAGGACGCCGTAGTCGGAGTCGAAGAGCCACTTGAAGACGGTGGTCGCCACGATGATGGGCATGCCCCAGGTCGCCACCAGGGCGACGTTGATGAGCATCTTCACCCAGCCGGAGACCTTCTGCAGCAGCAGCGCGATCAGCATGCCGATGACCATGGTCAGGATCACCGCGCCGGCGGCGAAGACGATGGTGCGGACGACGACCTGCCAGAACTGGCTGTCGCCGAGGATCGCGGAGAAGTTGTCGAAGCCGACCGACTCGGGGTCCTGGAAGCCCCACAGCTGCGCCTGGCCGAACTTCTGGAAGGAGAGCGTGACCAGCCGGACCAGGGGGTAGCCGAGCACGAGGACGAGGATCAGCAGGCAGGGCGCGAGCAGCGCCCAGGGCGTCGCGGCCGAGCCGGCCGCCCGCTTCTTGCGTGGCATCTGCGGGGGCACGCCTCCCCCATCGGACGACGGGGCCGGCCGCGCCGGCGGCGTCTTGGCGGTCGTCGTGTCAGCGGCACTCATCCGCGCACTCCTCAGCGGTCCCTCAGGTTGTGCAAAGCAGCAAAGCCGAACGGGCGGCGGGACCCCGGCCCGGTGGGCGGGGTCCCGCTCTCAGGTCACTTGGTGTTGATGACCTTGTCGATCTTGGCGTCCGCTTCCTTCGCGGCGTCCGCGACCGACTTCTTGCCGGTGCCGATCGCCTGCAGCATGGTCTGCAGGACCTGGGCCTTCTCGACCTGGCCCCAGCCGGGGGCCATGGGGACGAACCAGTTGGACTCGGCGGCGGTGGCCGGGACCTCCGTCGCGGGGTCCGACTTCATCGTCGCGAGGTCCGTCTTGTTGTTGGGCAGGTTGCCCTTGGCCATCAGGCCCTTCTGGCCCTTTGCGCCGGTGAAGGCGTTGATCCACTCGGCGCTGAGCGCCTGCGCGTCGGACTTGACCGGGATCGCGAGGTCGGAGCCGCCGAGGAAGACGGGCATCGCCTTGCCGGACGGACCCGGCATGACGAAGTTCTCCAGGTTGTCCTTGAGCTTGCCGGTCTTGTCGTTCTTCGGGTCGGCGGAGGTCGCGCCCTCCCATGCCGCGGCGAAGATCATGTTCGACTTGCCCTGGCCGTAGACGATGTAGCGGTCGGCCTCGTCCTTGGTCTTGTCACCGTGCATGTACTTGTCGATGACGTTCTTGAACTCGGTCAGCCCCTTCTGGGACTCCGGCGAGGAGAGGTTGGCCTTCCATGTGCCGCCCTCCTCCTTGGCGATGGAGCCGCCGGCGTCGTAGACGAAGGACATGCCCGCGTACCAGTCACGGGTGGGCTGGAACCAGGCGTTGAACTTGTCGCCCTGCTTCTTCTGGACCTTGTCCAGGTCGGCGGTGAGCTCCTTGTACGTCTTCGGCGTCGTCTTGACCCCGGAGGCGGACGCGATGTCCTTGCGCCAGGTGGCGATGCGGCCACCGGCGTAGTACGGCACGCCGTAGACCTTGCCGTCGTACGTCACCGAGGTCTTGAGGCCGTCGAGCCACTGGCCGGAGTTGTCGAACTTGGCCGGGTCGACGGGGGCGAGCGCGCCCTTGACCATGTAGCTGAGCATCTCGGAGTTGCCCATCTCGACCACGTCCGGCACCTTGTCGGTGGCGAGGACGGCGTCGAGCTTGGCGGGCTTGTCCGGCCAGCCGTAGTACTCGTGGTTGATCTTCACGCCCGGGTGCTTCTTGGTGACCGCCGCGTCCGCGGCCTTGACCAGCTCGGGCCAGTTGTTCTGGGCGTCGACCGTCAGCCAGACGGTCAGCTCCTTGGCGTCCGCCCCCGCGTTGCCGGACTTGTCGTCACTGTCGCCCCCACACGCCGCGACCGAGACCATCATGCCCGCGATACCCATCGCCGCTATCAGCTTGCGCTTCACGCCACCCTCCTCAGGGATGCCAGCAACCCCCCTGCCCACCGGGTGACTTGAGACGAGTACGACCTGTGGGGCTGGGACCTGGTCGTTAATGGTGTAGACCAGTACGGGGAGCTTGGCCCAGACCAATAGAGGTGTCAAGGGCGGCCGAGAAGGGACCGTGCGTCCGTTATCGGAACGACACCCGCCCGGTGGCACACGGGTGTTGGGCCCCGCGCGGAAGCGCTCCCATGACCGGGCGCGTGGACTAGACCAGACCGTCACCGGGCGGTATAAGAAGGGATCACGGAGCGTATGGGGAGTGCCCCGGAGCGAGCCGTGCCACGATGTGAGCCGGGGCCGATGGGTAGGTCGGCCGCATCGGCACCGAAGCCGGGAAGGCGGAGCATGAGCACCGATGTGAGCAGTGCGGAGAACGAGAGCGGGGCACCCGTCCGCACCGCACGCGTGCCCAAGTACTACCGCCTCAAGAAGCATCTGCTCGACATGACGGAGACGCTGCCGCCGGGCACCCCGGTGCCGCCGGAGCGCACGCTCGCCGCCGAGTTCGACACCTCGCGCACCACCGTCCGCCAGGCCCTCCAGGAGCTGGTCGTCGAGGGCCGCCTGGAACGGATCCAGGGCAAGGGCACCTTCGTCGCCAAGCCCAAGGTCTCGCAGGCGCTGCAACTGACCTCGTACACCGAGGACATGCGGGCGCAGGGCCTGGAGCCGACCTCGCAGCTGCTCGACATCGGGTACGTCACCGCGGACGACACCCTCGCCGGGCTGCTCGACATCTCCGCGGGCGGCCGCGTGCTGCGCATCGAGCGGCTCCGGCTGGCCAGCGGTGAGCCGATGGCGATCGAGACCACGCACCTCTCGGCCAAGCGCTTCCCGGCCCTGCGCCGCTCGCTCGTCAAGTACACCTCTCTCTATACGGCGCTGGCCGAGGTCTACGGCGTCCACCTCGCCGAGGCCGAGGAGACCATCGAGACGTCGCTGGCCACGCCACGCGAGGCCGGGCTGCTCGGCACCGACGTGGGCCTGCCGATGCTGATGCTCTCGCGCCACTCGATCGACGGTTCGGCCCAGCCGGTGGAGTGGGTCCGCTCGGTCTACCGGGGCGACCGCTACAAGTTCGTGGCGCGGCTCAAGCGCCCGATGGACTGAGCCAGGGGCCGGACAACCGGAAGTAGCCCGTCCGTTATCCGGACAGGGGTTCCATAGATCAAGACTCTCGCCTAGATTTCCCGCACGTTAAACGTGAGATAAGTGGGACCAGCGAGGGGACGGAGCCCGACATGTCCGATGCGCCAACAGGTGCGCCACGCGCGCAAGAAGTGGGCAGACCGGTGGTGACACCGGTCCGCGTCGTGATCGGGCTCTGCCTGGTCGCCCCGTTCGTGGCCATGCTCTGGGTCGGCTCCTACGCCAAGATCGATCCGACCTTCATCGGCATCCCGTTCTTCTACTGGTACCAGATGCTCTGGGTGCTCATCTCGACCGGCCTGACGATGATCGCGTACAAGCTGTGGCAGCGCGACCAGCGCGCCCGTAAGGCTGCGGCCACGGCCCCGGGGAGCGCGCGATGAACGGTGGCGTCAACGGTGTCGCGCTCACCGTCTTCATCGTCTTCTTCCTGGCCGTCACGGTCATGGGCTTCCTCGCCGCGCGCTGGCGCCGCTCCGAGAGCGACTCGCTCGACGAATGGGGCCTGGGCGGCCGCTCGTTCGGCACCTGGATCACCTGGTTCCTGCTCGGCGGCGACCTCTACACGGCGTACACCTTCGTCGCCGTGCCCGCGGCGATCTACGCGGCCGGCGCGTCCGGCTTCTTCGCCGTGCCGTACACGATCCTGGTCTACCCGCTCATCTTCACGTTCCTGCCGCGCCTGTGGTCCGTCTCGCACAAGCACGGGTACGTGACCACGTCCGACTTCGTACGCGGCCGCTTCGGCTCCAAGGGCCTCTCGCTGGCCGTCGCGATCACCGGCATCCTCGCCACGATGCCCTACATCGCGCTCCAACTGGTCGGCATCCAGGCCGTGCTCGACGTGATGGGCGTCGGCGGCGGCGAGAACACGAACTGGTTCGTCAAGGACCTGCCGCTGCTCATCGCCTTCGGCGTGCTCGCGGCGTACACGTACTCCTCGGGGCTGCGGGCACCGGCGCTGATCGCGTTCGTCAAGGACGGCCTGATCTACCTGGTGATCCTGGTCGCCATCATCTACATCCCGATCAAACTCGGCGGCTTCGACGACATCTTCGCCGCGGCCGGCAAGAAGTTCGAGCAGCTGAATCCGGCGACCGGGAAACCCGTCGGCGCCCTCGCGCCCGGTGAGGCCGGGCACTGGACGTACGCGACGCTGGCGCTCGGCTCGGCCCTCGCGCTGTTCATGTACCCGCACTCGATCACGGCGACGCTCTCGTCCAAGAGCCGCAACGTGATCCGCCGCAACACCACGATCCTGCCGCTCTACTCGCTGATGCTGGGCCTGCTGGCGCTGCTCGGGTTCATGGCGATCGCGGCCGGGATCAAGGTGCAGAACGGGCAGCTGGCGATCCCGCAGCTCTTCGAGGACATGTTCCCCGACTGGTTCACCGGCGTCGCGTTCGCCGCCATCGGCATCGGCGCGCTGGTCCCGGCGGCGATCATGTCCATCGCCGCGGCGAACCTCTTCACGCGCAACATCTACAAGGACTTCATCAAGCCCGACGCGACCCCGGCGCAGGAGACCAAGGTCTCCAAGCTGGTCTCGCTGCTCGTGAAGGTCGGCGCGCTCGTCTTCGTCCTCACCATGGACAAGACCGTCGCCATCAACTTCCAGCTGCTCGGCGGCATCTGGATCCTCCAGACCATGCCGGCCCTGGTCGGCGGTTTGTTCACGCGCTGGTTCCACCGGTGGGCGCTGCTCGCCGGCTGGGCGGTCGGCATGGTCTACGGCACGCTCGCCGCGTACGGGGTGGCATCGCCGACCCAGAAGCACTTCGGCGGCTCCTCGAAGGAGATCCCTGGCATCGGGGAGATCGGTTACATCGGTCTGACCGCGTTCGTGATGAACGTGGTCGTGACCGTGGTCCTCACCTTCGTCCTGAACGCCGTGAAGGCCCCCGCGGGCGTCGACGAGACGTCCCCCGGGGACTACACCGCCGACGCCGGCGACAAGGGGGTCCAGCAGGACCTGCCCGTCGTCGGAGCGGGCGGTCACTAGCCGCACGCGTGGCACAACGGACGGGCCCCTCCCGCGCGGAGGGGCCCGTCCCTGTCTTCGGGCACCCCGTCGGAGACGCGGTCTCGACACCCGGCCGACACAAGATATGGGGCTGCCTCGCACACCCGGCACAACATGTATGCTCGCTCTCGCTGCCGCCGCAGGGGAATCCGGTGCAAATCCGGAACTGTCCCGCAACGGTGAACGTATGCGCCCATAGCGGCGCCCGCGTGAGTCCGACGACCTGCCGCAGCCCACCCGGACCGTCCGGCCCGGGTGGACAGACGTCCGGGCCTCGCGGAATGGGCCGGTGACGACGGCGCCCCCGTGTGCGCGCCCGAGCCACTCCTCCCCGCGGGCCTCGAGCCGAGCGAGGGAGAGCCCCCACGTGACCATCGCGCCGCCCGCCGAACCGGTTGCCGCCGCACCGGACGACGCTCCGGGCACCGCCCTGCTGCGCACCCTGACCGAGCTGACCGCCGATCTCCCCGGCACCGACGCCGGCCGGGTCGCCGCCGCCGCGCTGCGCGGCCGCAGCGCCCACGCCGACCTCGCCGAGCTGCGCGAACTCGCCACCGAGGCCGCGGCCGGCCTGATCTCCGACGACCCGGTCCACTCCCGGCTCGCCGCCCGCCTCCTCACGCTCTCCATCGCCGCCGAGGCCGCCTCGCAGGGCGTCACCTCCTTCACCGGCTCCGTCGCGACCGGCCATCGCGAGGGCCTGATCGCCGACCGCACCGCCGCCTTCGTGCGCACGCACGCGGCCCGGCTCGACGCGCTCATCGACCCCGCGGCCGACGACCGGTTCGGTTACTTCGGCCTGCGCACGCTGCACAGTCGCTACCTGCTGCGCCACCCGATCACCCGGCAGGTCATCGAGACCCCGCAGCACTTCATGCTGCGCGTCGCGGCGGGTCTCGCCGAGGACGACAGCGTCCGCGCGCTGGACGAAGTGGCGGCGCTCTACGGCCTGATGAGCCGCCTGGACTACCTGCCCTCCTCCCCCACCCTCTTCAACTCCGGCACCCGCCACCCGCAGATGTCGAGCTGCTACCTGCTCGACTCCCCGCTCGACGAGCTCGACTCGATCTACGACCGCTACCACCAGGTGGCCCGCCTCTCCAAGCACGCCGGCGGCATCGGCCTCTCGTACTCCCGCATCCGCAGCCGGGGCTCGCTGATCCGCGGCACGAACGGGCACTCCAACGGGATCGTGCCGTTCCTGAAGACGCTCGACGCGTCGGTCGCCGCGGTGAACCAGGGCGGACGCCGTAAGGGCGCGGCCGCCGTCTACCTGGAGACGTGGCACTCCGACATCGAGGAGTTCCTGGAGCTGCGCGACAACACCGGCGAGGACGCGCGCCGCACCCACAACCTGAACCTCGCGCACTGGATCCCCGACGAGTTCATGCGCCGCGTCGCCGAGGGCGCCGACTGGTCGCTGTTCTCCCCGGCCGACGTGCCCGAACTCGTCGACCTCTACGGCGCGGAGTTCGAGGACGCGTACCGCAGGGCGGAGGCCGCGGGCAAGGCGCAGAAAACCCTCCCCGCCCGGGACCTGTACGGCCGCATGATGCGCACCCTCGCCCAGACCGGCAACGGCTGGATGACCTTCAAGGACGCCGCCAACCGCACCGCCAACCAGACCGCGGAGCCCGGCCACACCGTCCACTCCTCGAACCTGTGCACCGAGATCCTGGAGGTCACGGACGACGGCGAGACGGCCGTCTGCAACCTCGGCTCGGTCAACCTCGGGGCCTTCGTGGTCTCCGACGCCCGCGACGGTCAGGACGCCATCGACTGGGAGCGGCTCGACGCGGCCGTGCGCACCGCCGTCACCTTCCTCGACCGCGTCGTCGACATCAACTTCTACCCGACCGAGCAGGCGGGCCGCTCCAACGCCCGCTGGCGCCCGGTCGGCCTCGGCGCGATGGGCCTGCAAGACGTCTTCTTCAAGCTGCGGCTGCCCTTCGACTCCCCCGCGGCCCTGGCCCTGTCCACGCGGATCCAGGAGCGCATCATGCTCGCCGCGTACGAGGCCTCCGCCGGCCTCGCCGAACGCAACGGCCCGCTGCCCGCCTGGGAGAAGACCCGTACCGCGCGCGGCGTCCTGCACCCCGACCACTACCCGGACGCCCAGGTGACCTGGCCCGAGCGGTGGGCCGCGCTGCGGGAACGTATCGCCGCGGTCGGCCTGCGCAACTCGCTGCTGCTCGCCATCGCGCCGACCGCGACGATCGCCTCGATCGCGGGCGTCTACGAGTGCATCGAGCCGCAGGTCTCCAACCTCTTCAAGCGCGAGACGCTGTCGGGCGAGTTCCTCCAGGTCAACGCCTACCTGGTCGACGACTTGAAGCGGCTCGGCGTCTGGGACGCGCAGACCCGGGAGGCGCTGCGCGAGGCCAACGGCTCGGTGCAGGGCTTCACCTGGGTGCCCGAGGAGGTCCGCGCCCTGTACCGCACGGCGTGGGAGCTGCCGCAGCGCGGCCTCATCGACATGGCGGCGGCCCGCACCCCCTTCCTCGACCAGGCCCAGTCCCTCAACCTGTTCCTGGAGACGCCGACCATCGGCAAGCTCTCCTCGATGTACGCGTACGCCTGGAAGTCGGGGCTGAAGACGACGTACTACCTGCGTTCGCGCCCCGCGACACGCATCGCCCGCGCCGCGCACCGCGCCACCGTCCCCGCCCAGAGCGCGCCGGAGACCGACGCGGTCGCCTGTTCCCTGGAAAACCCCGAGTCCTGCGAGGCCTGCCAGTAATGACGACTCCCGCCACGGAAAAGAACCTGCTCGACCCGGGCTTCGAGCTCACCCTGCGTCCCATGCGCTACCCGGACTTCTACGAGCGCTACCGGGACGCCATCAAGAACACCTGGACCGTCGAGGAGGTCGACCTGCACTCGGACGTCGCCGACCTCGCGAAGCTGTCGGCCGGCGAGCAGCACATGATCGGCCGCCTCGTCGCGTTCTTCGCGACCGGCGACTCCATCGTCGCCAACAACCTGGTCCTCACCCTGTACAAGCACATCAACTCCCCCGAGGCGCGGCTGTACCTCTCGCGCCAACTCTTCGAGGAGGCCGTGCACGTCCAGTTCTATCTGACGCTGCTCGACACCTATCTGCCCGATCCCGAGGACCGGGCGGCGGCGTTCGCGGCGGTCGAGAACATCCCCTCGATCCGCGACAAGGCCGAGTTCTGCTTCACGTGGATGGACTCGGTCGAGTCCATGGACCGCCTGGAGACCCAGGCGGACCGCCGCCGCTTCCTGCTCAACCTGATCTGCTTCGCGGCCTGCATCGAGGGCCTGTTCTTCTACGGCGCCTTCGCCTACGTCTACTGGTTCCGCTCGCGCGGGCTGCTGCACGGCCTGGCCACCGGCACCAACTGGGTCTTCCGGGACGAGACGATGCACATGTCGTTCGCCTTCGACGTCGTCGACACCGTCCGCAAGGAGGAGCCGGAGCTCTTCGACGACGCGCTGGAGCAGCAGGTCACCGACATGCTGCGGGAGGCGGTCGAGGCCGAGCTGCAGTTCGGGCGCGACCTGTGCGGGGAAGGGCTGCCGGGGATGAACACCGACTCGATGCGGCAGTACCTGGAGTGCGTCGCCGACCAGCGCCTGCAGCGGCTCGGCTTCGCGCCCGTCTACGGCTCCGAGAACCCCTTCTCCTTCATGGAGCTTCAGGGGGTCCAGGAGCTGACCAACTTCTTCGAGCGCCGGCCCTCGGCGTACCAGGTGGCGGTCGAGGGGTCGGTCGGCTTCGACGAGGACTTCTAGGAGACCCTAGGCGACCTTGGTGAATGCGGCGCGGCGGGCGAGGAGTTCGGCCTCCTGCTCCTGCCACGCCTGGCGGAGCTGCCGGTCGATCCGCCGGTCGTGGGCGGCCCCGTACAGGGAGGGGGCGGCGAGGAGGAGGAAGACGAAGAGGACGGTGAGGTAGTTCATCGCTGTGTTCATGTCCTCCACTCTCCCGCCGTCCGGGCCCCCGCGGCAGTGGCAGTCCTGTCACTGACCCTCGAATTACTGCCAGCTCTGCGGCAGACTGGCGGACATGCTGAAGAACGTGGCCGCGGTACTGCTCGACGGTGTGCACCCTTTCGAACTCGGCGTGGTGTGCGAGGTGTTCGGTCTCGACCGGAGCGAGGCCGGGCTCCCGGTGTACGACTTCGCGGTCGCCTCCGCCGAGGGGCCCGCGCTGACCACGCACGTGCCCGGGATGACCGTCTCGACCCCGTACGGCCTGGACCGGCTCGACGAGGCCGACCTCATCGCGATCCCGTCGGCGGGACGGCGGTTCGGCCAGTACCCGCCGGAGCTGCTCGCGGCGCTGCGCCGGGCCGTCGGCCGGGGCACGCGCGTGCTGAGCCTGTGTGCGGGCGTCTTCGTGCTCGGCGAGGCCGGACTCCTCGACGACCGCCGCTGCGCGGTCCACTGGCGGTACGCGCGCGAGCTCTCCGTCCGCTTTCCGCGCACCCGGGTCGACCCCGACGTCCTCTACGTCGACGAGGGCCCGGTGATCACCTCCGCCGGCACGGCCGCGGGCATCGACGCGTGCCTGCACATCGTGCGCACCGAGCACGGCGCCGAGGTGGCCAACGCTATAGCCCGCCGCATGGTCGTGCCGCCGCACCGCGACGGCGGCCAGGCCCAGTACGTGGAGCGCCCGCTGCCGGCGACGCGCTGCGACACCGTGGGCGAGGTGCTGGCCTGGATGGAGCGGAACCTGGACGCGCCGGTGACCGTCGAGGAGCTGGCGGCACGGGCGCACATGTCGCCGCGCACCTTCGCCCGCCGCTTCCAGCAGGAGACGGGTACCACGCCCTACCGCTGGCTGCTGCGCCAGCGGGTGCTGTTCGCGCAGGAGCTGCTGGAGCGCACGGACGAGACCGTGGACGCGATCGCCTTCCGCGCCGGGTTCGGCAACGCGGCGGCGATGCGCCACCAGTTCATGAAGGCGCTGGGCACGACGCCCAACGCCTTCAGGAGGACCTTCCGGGTGCGACTGGCCGGCTAGCCGCGGGCTTCTACTCTGAGCAGTCCGCGCCGGGGCTGGAGCGTGATCCCGATGCGGGCGGAGCCGTCCGTCTCGGGGGTCGGAACCAGCCGCCACCGGGCCACCACCGTGCCCAGGACGAGGGCCAGTTCGGCCATGCTGAAGTGGTCGCCCGGGCACTTGCGGTTGCCGACGCTGAACGGCGCGTGCGCCGCGGGCGTGACGTCCCCGGCCCGCTCCGGCAGCCAGCGGTCGGGGTCGAACGCGAGGTGGTCGGTGAAGGCGCGCGGGTCCCGCTGCATCGCCAGCGGGCTGTAGACGATGTCGGAACCGGCCGGAATGCGATACCCGCCGAGAACCGTGTCCACGACGGCCAGCCGCGTCAATATCCAGACAGCAGGCCGAATCCGCATGCATTCGGTGAGCAGATTCCGCATATATGTGAGTTTCTCGACGTCACCGAAAGCGACCGGACGTCCGGCCGTCACGGATTCAACCTCCGCGGCCAACCTCCTTTCCTGCTCGGGGTGTTCGGCGAGAAGCTGGAACACCCACGTCAGGGTCTTCGCGACATTCTCGGCGCCGGCCACGACGAGGGACACGACCTGATCGTGCACCTCCTGCTCGTTGACGGTTTCACCATTCTCGTCGCGGTCGTCGAGCAAAGCGGCCAGAAGGTCGCCCGGATTGGTTCCGGACGCCCTGCGCTCGGCAATGATCTCGTCGACCAGCCGATGCAAATCGGCCAGCGCGCGCTCGAATCGCCTATTGGCCGGCGTCGGCAGCCGGTACAGCGGCCCGAAAGAGAGGATCATCCTGCGGTACAGCCCCTCGAACACGGTGTGCAGCGCCGCGCTCAGCCGGTCGGCCCGCTCGTCGACGGACTCGACCTGGAGGACGGAGCGGGCCACGATGCGGGTCGCCGTGCGGAAGACCTCGGCCGCGATGTCGACGCTCTGCCCGTCGGTCCACCGCCCGGCCATCGCCCGGGCCTCCTCCTCCATGACGGCCGCGTACTCGTGGATCTTGTCCATCCGGAACGCCGGCTGGATGGCGCGGCGCTGGCGCCGGTGCAGCGGCCCGTTGCTGGTCGCCACCCCCTTGCCGAGCAGGACGCCCATCGTCTCCCAGAGCGGGCCTCCGACCAGGAAGTCCGGGCTCTTGAGGAGCGTGGCCACCAGCTCGGGATCGCAGACCGCGTAGGCCGTCTTCGGGCCCAGTTTCAGCCGGACAACCTCGCCGCCCTCGCGCAGCCGGGTCAGGAAGCCGAGCGGGTCGCGCAGCAGGTTCCAGGCGTGGCCGAGCAGGGGGGCGCCGCCGGGCGCGAGCGGCGCCGGTGCGCCGCCCGGCCGGTCCGCGCCGGGCACCGGCTCCACCGGCAGGGCCGATTCGACGGTCATGCGCACTCACCCACCTGATCCGGATGCCCGGTCGTCTCGTCGTCGCTGACATAGGGCGGAGTCGCCCGGTCGTCCCAGCTGTCCACGGCGTAGCGCCCGGACTCGTGGTGGAACCAGTACACGGAGCTGAACCAGTTCCGCATGTTTCCCACGCACAGCCGGAGCGCCTTCGCGAGTTCTTTCCCGTGTGCGCCGATATTCTCCGTGGCGATGGCGAGCCGCTCGACCTCCGCCTCCGCGACGAGGAATTCCTCGATGGTTCCCTCGACCCTTCTGCGGACTTCCGCGACCGCTTCCCGCAGCGATAATCCCTCGTGTTTGATGAGGCTTATCCCAAGGTTGTGCAATTCGTCTCCCGCGAGTTCCTTGGGCAACGAGCACAGGTCGTTGTACCAGGCGGCGAAATCCTGACAGGCGAGCGCCGCCCGCTGAAAGGACTCGTTCTTCCGCACCCACGCGGGGAGTTCGAGCTGCGCCGCCGGCTCCAGCAGGTCGAGCCATATCCAGTGCGCGAACGTATTCCTGCGCAGGGCTATGTACTCGTCGACGGTCGGGACCGTACCGGTGATCCGGTTGTGGAACTCCTGGTCGTAGGCGTCGATCACCACGTGGAAGTGGCGGGCGAACCGCGCGTTCCACGTCCGGCTCAGGGAGCCGTAGAGCCGGCTCACGCTCTCCGCGAACCCCGCGACCACGGGGTCCGCGTGGTTCAGGTGCAGGTGTGGTGCCTCCGTGGCCGCGTGGAGCTGGACGGCGAGCCGCCGCCAGCTGGCCGTCCGGCCGTGGATCACGTCGCGGTCGTGGCGGTCGTCCCAGACGAAGAACCACGCGCTGTAGTCACAGATCGCGGCCAGCACGTCGTCGGGCGCGCCAATGTAGTAGCCCGCCATCAAGTCCGTGTAGCACAGACCATCGGCATATTTCGCGACCTTGTCGGCGGGCATGAGCCGTTTTTCGAGCAGCCAGGAGCGCGTCCCCTCCTGGAGCTTCGGCCAATAGGGGTGCAGATTGCGAGGGAACGCGTCCTCGATCACCGGTAGCGCCAGCGCCGGTGGGACCGCTGTCTCTGGATAAGCAGGCACGAAACAAACCCCTCTCTGCCGCCTGGTGGCGTACGCCTCCCGCAGTGCCGGGCGCGCGCCGTTGCGTATCCCCGCGCTTTCTATTCAGCACTACAACTGACCGTTCTGGGAACGGATTTGCTCCCCTCACTCCCCCTTGCCGCCGGAATCGTCCCCTTACATGACTGAATATGGTTCACGATCGGCCGGTCCTGTTCGCACAGACGGCCTACGGCGGGCGGCCCGGGCGCAGACGAGAGCGGCGCCCGGCCGGAGAACATCCGTACCGGGCGCCGCTCGGCGCACAACTGCCCCGCGGGACTCAGTCGTTGGGGACCACGGGGTAGCGCGGCGTGCCCTCTTCCATCTGCTTCAGGGCGTTCTTGCGCTCCCGCTTCGAGAGGCGGTCGATGTACAGGTAGCCGTACAGGTGGTCCGTCTCGTGCTGGAGGCAGCGCGCGAAGTACCCGGTGCCGCGCACGGTGATGGGGGTGCCCTTCTCGTCCTGCCCGGTGACCACGGCGTAGTCGGGGCGGGCCAGCTCGGCGTAGGCGGTCGGGACCGACAGGCAGCCCTCGTTCGAGTCGTCGAGCCGGCGCTGGTCGGCCGGGAGCTCGCGCAGGACCGGGTTGACGACGACGCCGGTGTGGCGCACACCGTCGTCGTCCGGGCAGTCGTAGACGAAGACCTTGCGGTCGACGCCGATCTGGTTGGCGGCGAGGCCGACACCCTCGGCGGTGCGCTGGCTGGCGAACATGTCGTCGACGAGAGCGGCCAGCTCCGCGTCGAACTCGGTCACGTCCTTGCACTCCTTGTGCAGCACCGGGTTCCCGACGACGGTGATCGGCCGCGACGTCCCGCGCTCCCGGTACGCCGCCTCGCGCGCCTCGCAGTCCTCGGTGTCGATGACGAAGCCCTCGTCGTCCACGGGGAGCACGCCCGCGCGCTGCTGATCGGTGTCCTGCTGGGCCATGACCGAGGTAAGCCTTCCTGGAAGGTACGGAGAACCCTTACAGGGTACGGGGAACCCCACGACCGCCGGTCAGGAGCGCCCCGCCAGGCGCGCGGGGAACGGCGCGACCAGCCACAACGGACCCGCACCCGGAAACGCGTCTAACAGACCTCTTCAAGATCCCGCCAGTCCCGGGAATCGGGCGAATCCGCGACCCACCCGTCCAGCAACCCCCGGACCAGAGAAGCCGGCGCAGCCACCCCGCACTCCCGCTCCGGCACCCACAGCTGCCCGTCCGTCCGGTGCCCCAGCGGTCCGGGGTGCCCCGGCTCGCTGTGGTCGTGCGGGTCGAGGTGCTCGCCGTCGCCCTCGTCGGACGGCATCCGCGACTCCGAGCACATCCGGCACAGCAGCCGCACCGAGGACGACCAGTCCTCGGCGGCGAACCCGGCGTCGGCCGCGAGCCGCTCCAGCGCGTCCCGGTCCGACTCGGTGGCTGCCTCCAGGAGCACCACCCAGGTCGGCACCGGCGACGGCGCCCACAGCTCGATCTCGTCGAAGACGGGGTAGGACTGCCCGGCCGCGATGGTGCGCTCGCCGTGCGGCACCCCGTCGTGCAGGACGACCTCGCCCCAGCGCCGCCCGGAGGAGGGCAGCGGGATGGAGAGCACCTCGATGCGCGCGGGGTCCAGCCTGCGCCCCCACACGACCTCGGCCTCGCCCTCCGGGGAGAGCCGCACCGCGGCGCTGCCCAGGTCCATCCCGGTCGGCTCGCCCGCGGCGGTCGCGCCGCCGGGCACCTTGAGGCCGTACGCCTGCCAGGCCCGCCGGGCCAGCGGCCAGTCCTGCAGGGCGGTGGCGGCGATTCCCACGTTCCACCAGTCGGGGGCGCCGCTCTCGCGCTCCAGGAGCGCGACGGCGCGCAGACCCGCGGTGCGCGCCTGCTCCCAGTCGTGGCGGAACTTGTGCAGCAGCGCGAGGTTGAACCAGGACTCCGACAGCCAGGGCTCCAGGTCCGCGGCGCGGGTGAGCAGCGCCCCGGCGTCCTCGTAGCGACCGTCGCCGATCAGCGTGAACGCACGATCTGTGGCCTGCCGCCACGAGGCGGAGGGCCGGTGCCGTCCCTTGCCGAAGATCCTCACGATTCCCGCCTGCCGATACTCGAGGCCTGTGCCCCCCGGACACCCTCTTCTTCGCATCCAACCACGTACGGTCGGACGCTCGCTCATTACTCATGGGTTACCCAGCCGACCCTAGGCCCAGACCGGGGTGGGCGACCACCCTGGCCAGCGCCTCCACCACCTCGGGCTGGTAGTCGCGGCCCGTGCCCAGACGCAGTCCTTCCAGGGCCGCGAGCTGCCCCTGGGGGCCCTCTTCCCTGGTCATCTCGTCGTACGCGTTCGCTGTCCGCACAATCCGCGCGGCCAGCGGCTGTTCGCGGTACGGGTCGGCCTGCCGCTCGACGACCACGGCGACCTGGGCGTCCACCCCGGTCTGGCGGACGACGGCACCGCCGAGCAGGGCGATGCGCCGCTGCTGGGCGGTGCCGAGCCCGGCCGTCGCGCCCCGCTCGACCGGGTCGAGGAGCGAGAGCTGGCCGATGTCGTGCATCAGGGCCGCGTACTCCAGAACGGTCAGGTCCGGCTCGGACAGGCCCAGCTCCCGCCCGATCGACCGGCTCAGCGCGGCCACCCGGTGGGCGTGCCCGTGCGGGGTGTACCCGGCGATCTCGGTGGCGCGGGCCAGGGAGGCGATGGTCTGCCGGTAGGTGGCCCGCACGGCGGCGTAGCGCCGGAAGGCCAGCTGGGTGAGGAGCAGCGGCAGGCTGATGACGGGCAGCGCCCACAGTCCGGCCACGGCGACGGCGAGCGCCATGACGGCGCCCGTCGCGCAGACGGCGGAGCCGATCCCGAGCATGGCCCGCAGTTCGTCGCGGAGCAGCGGTCCGAACGGCCAGCGGGTGCGGGCGCGCGCCATGGCGGCGGCGAGCACGGCGTCGCAGAGCGCGGTGAGGACGAGCAGCCCGGCGACGAGCAGCGCGTAGTACGCCCCGTCGCCGAACCACTGCGTCAACCTGCCCCGGTTGTAGAGCGGTTGGAAGCAGACGGCGGCGAAGCCGACGGTCAGTACGCGGCGCGCGACGTGGTCGGGCGAGGGGCCCTTGCCGCGGGCCACGTGGGGCACGCACCCGATGAGCGTGCCCGCGACGACGATCGCGACGACCTGCGGCACCCCGTGCTGGGTGGGTGCGCCGGCGACCCCGCCGAGCAGGGCGTACGCGAGCGCCCCGGCGGCGCCCAGCGGCGCGGGCTCCCGGTCCCCGTGCCCGCCCCAGCGCGCCAGCTCCCCGACGGTGACGAGCAGGCCGAAGGCGAGGGCGGTCCCCGGGTCGTCGAGGCCGCGGCGGGCCGTGGAGCCGAGGGCGAGCAGGGTGAGGGCGCCCGCCACCGCGTAGACGGCGGCCACCGCGGCGGGCAGGCGGGCCGGGCCGGCGGGCGGGCCCGCGCCGGGCGCCCGGCCGGTCACCGGGGGGCCGCCCCCGGCACGGCCACGCCCGCGGGCCGGGGCGCGGGGAGCGGGGTCTCGTCGGCGGTGACCACGGGGTGCCAGCCCGCCCGCCGCACGGCGCGCGCGAAGGCCCGCACCATCGCCGGGTCGAACTGCGAGCCCGCGCACCGCTCCAGCTCGGCCAGGGCCACGCCGACCGGGCGGGCCCGCGAGTAGGTCCGCGTGGAGGTCATGGCGTCGAACGCGTCGGCCACCGCCACCACCCGCGCGAACTCCGGGATCTGCGCCCCGGCCAGCCCGTACGGATAACCGCTGCCGTCGAGCCGCTCGTGGTGGTGGAGGATCGCCGCCCGCGCCTCTCCGAGAAAGCCGATGCCGCGCACCATCTCGTGCCCGTACTCCGGGTGCAGCTGGATGATCTCGCGCTCGTCGGGGGTGAGGGGCCCGTCCTTGCGCAGCAGCCGGGTCGGCACGCCGAGCTTGCCCACGTCGTGCAGGATCCCGGCGAAGCGCAGGACCTCCACCCGCTCGTCGGCCATCCCCAGCTCGCGGGCGATCATCATGGACGCCTGTCCGACCCGCTCGCTGTGGCCGCGGGTGTAGCCGTCCTTGATGTCGACGGCCTGGACGAGGGCCCGGATGGTCGCCTGGTGGGCGGCCCGCTCGCGCTGGTACTGGGCGAAGACCCAGCAGGAGATGTACATGGGCAGCAGGACCAGCAGCGCGGCGACGGGCCCGTACGAGCTGGCCCACAGCACCGCCATCAGCAGCCCCGCGAGGCCGTGCACCGCCACCGGGGCCAGCGAGCGCGCGAAGAGGCCGCGCCAGGCGACCCGCAGCGGCACGCGCTCGGCCGCGGCGAGGATGCCGCCGTCGAGGACGGTGAGGACGGCACAGAAGACGAGGACGGCGGCGGCAGCGGGCCCGAACGCGTCCGGCAGCCGGGCGCCGGAGACGGCGCCCGCGCCGCCGAGCGCCGCGAAGGCCCGCGCGGCCGCCCAGCAGGCCAGGGCGAGCTGGGCCGCCCGCCACGAGCGGCGCAGCCCCGCCGGACGCCGTTCGACGCGGGCGAGGAAGGCGCCGGGCACGGCGACGAGCGCGGCGGCCGGAGCCGGCAGCAGAAACGCTCCTGCAAGGAGGACGGGAAAGAACGTCCCCATGCCCTTCGGGGCCCGCCGGCCGATGAGCCGGCAGCGGCCTACCTGCTCGCAGCCCGCGTACACGCACGCGAGCAGCGCGACAGCGGGCCAGGAGGCGGTGGCCGTGGCGGCGGGGGCGGCGCAGAAAAGAGCCCCGGCCACGGCCAGGAGGACATATGCGCGGGCCACCGGCGGAACCGACCGCATGCCCCACTCCCTCCCCGTGATGTTCGGTGCACGGAGAAAGGAGGATAGGACGCGCGCCACGCCACCAGGGCGGCATCACGGGGATTGCCGGGGCTCGGGCCCCTCGATTAGCACGATCGGGTGAACAGATCGGCGAACGGCACGAACTCCCGCTCCTGCTGCGGGAGTTGTTCGCACCGCGGGCAGCGCGCTCAGGCCAGCGGTGAGCCCTCGTCCGGGGCGGGCTGCCCGGAGCGGATCAGGTCGATGCGGCCCATGACCTTGGCCCGCAGGTCGCTCGGCACGTCGTCATGGCCGCAGCACCGCTTGACCAGCTTCTTCACGGCCTGCTCCAGACCGTACTTCTCCAGGCACGGGGAGCACTCCTCGAAGTGCACCTCGAACTTGGTGCAGTCGGAGTCCGGCATCTCATGGTCGAGAAACTCGTAGAGATGGTCGAGGACCTCACTGCAGTCCGTCTCGTGCGGCTCTCCGCAGCTCATGAGCCCGAGCCTTTCGCTTCGTTCGACTCTCCGGCGCCGGCCGGGACGAGCCCGCGGTCACGGGCGTAATCCTCGAGCATGCCGCGCAGCTGGCGACGTCCCCTGTGCAGCCGGGACATCACCGTACCGATGGGTGTTCCCATGATGTCCGCGATCTCCTTGTACGCAAAGCCCTCGACATCGGCGAGATAGACCGCGATGCGGAATTCCTCGGGGATCGCCTGGAGCGCGCGCTTCACGTCCGAGTCGGGCAGGTGGTCGAGCGCCTGCGACTCGGCGGAGCGCAGACCGGTCGACATGTGCGACTCGGCGCGCGCCAGCTGCCAGTCCTCGATCTCCTCGGCGGCGCTGCGCTGGGGCTCGCGCTGCTTCTTGCGGTACGAGTTGATGAAGGTGTTCGTCAGGATCCGGTACAGCCACGCCTTGAGGTTCGTCCCCTCGCGGAACTGGTGGAACGAGGCGTACGCCTTCGCATAGGTCTCCTGCACCAGGTCCTCGGCGTCCGCGGGGTTGCGCGTCATGCGCAGCGCGGCCGAGTACATCTGGTCGAGGAATTCCAGCGCGTCCCGCTCGAAGCGCGCGCTGCGCTCGGTGGCGGTCTCCGCGGGCTCCGGCCGCTCGTCCGCCTGGCCGTGCTCGGTCCCTGCGTCGGTCCCTGTGACCGGACCCACCTCCTCCAACGACGTCGCGAGACCCGAAGAAGTCCCACTCGAATCGGAGGATAGACGACGATCCGGTCCGCCCGCCGCCCGAATAGGGACGGTCTTGGCCGCGCTCAGCACGCTCCACTCCAGTTCAGGAGTGGTGGCGCGGCTCGGGCAGATGGTCGAACCCATGCGGCGGACTTCCTCTCGTACGCTCTGTCACCGACGCTTGCGACAACAGCCGTCCCGCGCTCGGCATTCCCCGCGCTCAGACGAGTGAGCGAGTCCACGCGAGCACGGCGTCCGTGAGGACGGCCATGGTCTCCTCCGGTCCGGCGCCGGAGCGCTTGGGCACGGCGAACCCGTGGTCCCCGTAGGGCACTTCGACGAGGTCGAAGTCGGGGCTGTCCGGGAACTCCGCCGGCTTCCCGAAGGGGTCGTTGCCGCCCTGCACCACCAGGGTCGGCACCCCGGCCCCCAGCAACTCCCCGACCCGGGACTTCTCCGGTTTTCCCGGCGGATGCAGCGGAAAGCTGAGCGCCAGCACGCCGACCGCTCCCAGCTCGGCGCCGGTGCGGCAGGCGACGCGGGCGCCGGCGCTGCGCCCGCCGGCGACCACCGGCAGCCCGGGCGCGGTCAGGGCGGGCCAGATACCGCGCCACCCCGCGTCCAGGGTCCTGGGCGCGGGCGCGAGCTTCTTCCCGGCGACGCGCCAGGGCTGTTCGACGAGGGCGACGGTCACGCCGTGGGCGGGCAGGGCCCGGGCGAGGGCCTGGAGGTCCCGCGCCTCGATGCCGCCGCCCGCGCCATGGCTCACCGCGAGGACGAGGCGGGCCCGCGCGGCGCGGTGCCAGGTGACGCGGCCGTCACCGGTCTCCGTAGGGACGACCTCCGTAGGGACCGTCTCCGTAGGCGTGGGCCCCATAGGCGTGGACTCCGTAGGCACGTTTTCGTTCACGCGATCATGGTGCCCTGTAGGTCCCCTGTGCGGTGCCCGGCGGACCTCAGAACAGGGTGACGTCCTCCGGGCCGTCCAGCTCCTTCAACAGTTCGGGCCCGTTGTTGCGCACATTGCTGACGGCGGTGGAGACGGGGTAGGCCCGCATCAGCCCTTCCGGCGGAGGCGCCAGCAGGGCCCGCAGGCCGTCCACGTCCGTGCGGCCGGGGTCGAGCCAGTCGTCCCAGCGGTCGGGCGTGAGCATGAGCGGCATCCGGGGGTGGATGTCGGCGAGCGCCTGCGGCCCGTCCGGGGGCGCGACCCCGAGCGGAGCGGTCTCGGCCTCCGTGGTGATGACCGAGCACGTCACCCACCAGGCCAGCGGATGCTCGTCGGGCAGCGTGCGGTCCCGCCAGAACTCGTAGAGCCCGGCCATGGCGAAGACGCCGCCGTCCGCGGGGGTGACGAAGTACGGCTGCTTGCGCGCCCGCTTCTTCTTCCCCTCGACCTCCAGCTCCCGCTCCCCGGCCCCGGTCACCCACTCGTAATAACCGTCGGCGGGCAGCAGGCACCGGCGCGCGGCGAAGGCCCGCCGGTACGACGGCTTCTCGTGGACCGTCTCGGCCCGCGCGTTGATCATCCGGGCGGCGCCCTCGGGCGTCTTGGCCCAGGACGGCACGAGGCCCCACCGCAGCTTGCGCAGCTGGCGAACCGGCCGCGGGTCCTCGGCGTCTTTCACGGGGCGGTCGAGGACGGCGTAGACCTCCTTGGTGGGCGCCACGTTGAAGTCCGGCTCATAGGCCTCCTCCGGCTCCCACTTCTCGATCTCGAAGATTCCCGCGAGATCCTCGGGTCCACGACTCGATGCATACCGTCCGCACATACGTGCCACAGTGCCAGAGCAAGAAGCCGGAACACCACCGAACGGAAGCAGCCGGAAACATGGACGCCAGCCTCTGGGACCGCCTCGTCGGCACCCAGCCGGACCCCGACCAGTGGGTGGTCATAGCCGCCGGCGTGCTCGCGCTCGCGGCCGTCGTCCCGCACCGCCTGTGGCGGCTGTCACGCAACGCCGTCACGATCGCCCACGAGGGCGGCCACGGCCTGGTCGCCCTGCTCATGGGCCGCAGGCTGGACGGCATCCGGCTGCACTCGGACACCAGCGGCCTCACGGTGAGCCGCGGCAAGCCGACCGGCCTCGGCATGATCCTCACGGCGGCGGCGGGTTACACGGCCCCGCCGCTGCTCGGCCTCGGCGCCGCGGCGCTCCTCGGCAACGGCCACATCACCCTGCTGCTCTGGCTGGCGACCGCCCTGCTGGTGGCGATGCTGGTGATGATCAGGAACGCGTACGGGGTCCTCACCGTGGTGCTCACCGGCGGCGCGTTCCTCCTGGTCTCCTGGCTGGCGGGCCCGCAGGTCCAGGCGGCGTTCGCCTACGTAGTGGTGTGGTTCCTGCTCCTGGGCGGGGTGCGCCCCGCCTTCGAGCTACAGGGCAAGCGTCGCCGGGGCGGGGCGGGCGACTCCGACGCCGACCAGCTCGCGCGCCTCACCCACGTCCCCGCGGGCATGTGGCTCTTCTTCTTCCATGCCGTCTCCCTGTGCGCCCTGCTGGGCGGAGGCCGCTGGCTGCTCGGCCTGTGAACGGGTGACCGGGGGCGAGCCCACCAGGGTCCTGGCAACAGGTGGCCGGGGGCGAGCCCACTAAAGTAAGGGCATGACCACGCACCCCGCGCCCACCGCCCTCTGGCCCGCCCCGCTCGCGAGCGGGGCCGTCGACGCGACCGTCCCGGTGCCGGGGTCCAAGTCCGTCACCAACCGCGCGCTCGTCCTCGCCGCGCTCGCCGCCGAGCCGGGCTGGCTGCGCCGCCCGCTGCGCTCCCGCGACACGCTGCTGATGGCGGGCGCGCTGCGCGCGATGGGCGTCGGCATCGAGGAGGGCGTGGGCCCGGACGGGACCGGCGAGGCCTGGCGCGTCATCCCCTCCGGCCTCCAGGGCCCGGCCACGGTCGACGTGGGCAACGCGGGCACGGTCATGCGTTTCCTGCCGCCGGTCGCGGCCCTTGCCGACGGGCCGATCCGGTTCGACGGCGACCCCCGTTCGTACGAGCGGCCGCTGCACGGGGTGATCGACGCGCTGCGGACGCTGGGCGCCCGGATCGACGACGACAACCGCGGCGCGCTGCCCCTGACGGTGCAGGGCGGCGGGGCGCTCGACGGCGGCCCGGTACGGATCGACGCGTCGTCGTCCTCGCAGTTCGTGAGCGCGCTCCTGCTGTCCGCGCCGCGCTTCAACCAGGGTGTGGAGGTCCGCCACACCGGCTCCTCGCTGCCCTCCATGCCGCACATCCGGATGACGGTCGACATGCTGCGGGCGGTCGGCGCCCAGGTCGACACCCCGGAGTCGGGCGGCGAGGCCAACGTGTGGCGCGTCACCCCGGGCGCCCTGCTCGGCCGGGACATCGTCATCGAGCCGGACCTCTCCAACGCCCAGCCGTTCCTGGCCGCGGCCCTGGTCACCGGCGGGCGGGTGACGGTCCCGGACTGGCCGGCGCACACGACCCAGCCGGGTGACGCGCTGCGCGAGATCTTCACGCGGATGGGCGGTTCCTGCGAACTGACCGAGCAGGGCCTGACGTTCACCGGTTCGGGCACGATCCACGGCATCGACGTGGACCTCGGCGAGGTGGGCGAGCTGACCCCGGGCATCGCGGCGGTCGCGGCGCTGGCGGACGGCCCCTCCACGCTGAGCGGCGTCGCGCACCTGCGGCTGCACGAGACGGACCGCCTGGCCGCGCTGACCAAGGAGATCAACGAACTGGGCGGCGACGTCACCGAGACGGCCGACGGCCTGCACATCCGCCCGCGCCCGCTGCACGGCGGCGTCTTCCACACCTACGACGACCACCGGATGGCGACGGCGGGCGCGATCATCGGCCTGGCGGTGGACGGCGTGCAGGTCGAGAACGTGGCGACGACCGCCAAGACGCTGCCCGACTTCCCCGACATGTGGGCCTCGATGCTCGGGACCGACAGGCCGTAGGGACGTAACGCGATGCGCCGCTACGGCAAGCACACCGACGAGGACGACATCCGCCAGCGCCCCAACCGCAAGGGGAACCGGCCGCGGACGAACATCCGGCCCAAGCACGAGGACGCGGCGGAGGGGATGGTCCTCACCGTCGACCGGGGCCGGTTGACCGTCCTCGTCGACGGGCTCCCGATCCACGCGATGAAGGCCCGCGAGCTGGGCCGCAAGGCGGCGGTCGTCGGCGACCAGGTGGCCGTCGTCGGCGATCTGTCCGGCGCGAAGGACACTCTCGCGCGCATCGTCCGGATCGCGCCGCGCACCTCGGTGCTGCGGCGCACGGCCGACGACGACGACCCGTACGAGCGGGTGGTGGTCGCCAACGCCGATCAGCTCGCCGTCGTCACGGCGCTGGCCGACCCCGAGCCGCGCCCGCGCATGATCGACCGCTGTCTGGTCGCCGCGTTCGACGGCGGCCTCACCCCGCTGCTGGTCCTGACGAAGTCGGACCTGGCACCGCCGGACAAGCTGCTCGAACTGTACGGAGATCTCGACATCCCCTACGTCGTGACCAGCCGCGAGGAGCTGGAGAACGGCACGGCGCAGGCGCGGGTGCGCGAGCAGCTCGACGGCCGGGTCACCGCGTTCGTCGGCCACTCCGGCGTGGGCAAGACGACGCTGGTCAACGCGCTGGTGGCGCAGGACCAGCGGCGTACGACGGGGCACGTCAACGCGGTGACGGGGCGCGGCCGGCACACGACCACCTCGGCGCGGGCCCTGCCGCTGCCCGGCGACGCGGGCTGGGTGGTCGACACTCCGGGCGTGCGCTCGTTCGGGCTGCACCATGTGGACCCCTCGCGGGTCATCCACGCCTTCCCCGACCTGGAGCCCGGGACCGAGAACTGCCCGCGCGCGTGCAGCCACGACGAACCGGACTGCGCCCTGGACGCCTGGGTGGCGGAGGGCCACGCGGACCCGGCCCGGCTGTACTCGCTGCGCCGGCTGCTGGCCACGCGCGAGCGCCGTGAGGGCGACTGACCTCTGTCGTGTTTGCCGCCCCCGCGCACCGGTGAAGGCATAATCGCACCAAGCCGGACGCAAGATCGAACCGTACGGGATCAGTGGAGCGCGGGAGGCACAACACATGGCGTGGCTGCTGGTCATCTTCGCGGGGTTTCTGGAGACGGGCTTCGCCGTCTGCCTGAAGCTCTCGCACGGCTTCACGCGGCTGTGGCCGACGATCGCGTTCGCCTCGTTCGCGCTGGGCAGCTTCGGCCTGCTGACGCTCTCCCTGAAGAAGCTGGACGTGGGGCCGGCGTACGCGGTGTGGACGGGCATCGGTGCGGCGGGCACGGCGATCTACGGCATGGTCTTCCTCGGGGACGTGGTCTCCACGCTCAAGATCGTCTCGATCAGCCTGGTGGTCGCGGGCGTGATCGGGCTCCAGCTGTCCGGATCGGCACACTGACGGCGGTCCGGGTTCCCGGCGGGACGGTGTTCCCGGCAATCTCGGGGCGTCAGGCGGAAGGCGCGGCCCGGATCGCCTCCCGCACCAGCCGTCCGACTCCGTCGCCCGCGGGCGGCACCATGACGCACGACAGCGCGATCCGCACCGCGAGTTCGCACTCCCGGGCCAGCTCCCGCTCCTCTGTCGCCGGCGTGTCCGCCGCGCCCAGGGCGGCCAGGGAGCGGTCGCGCACGGCGGCGAGGAAGTCGGCGGGAGCGGGCAGCGGGCTGTCCGCGCGGCGCTGCGCGGGCACGGCGGAGGTGGACGGTACGGCGGAGAGCGCCGGTGCGGGCAGGCGCTCGCTCCAGCAGCCGGTGAGCGCGGCGCGCACCAGCGGGCTGCGGCGGGCGCTGGCCACGGTCCACTCGGCGACCGTGTCGAGGCCGCCCTCCCGCAGGGCCCGGTCGACTCCCGCGAGATAGGCGTCGGCCTCCCTGCGGACCAGGGCGCGGGCGAGCCCTTCCTTGCTGCCGAACTCGTTGTAGAGGGTCTGCCGGGAGACTCC
The DNA here is from genome assembly GCF_040611655.1 of Streptomyces sp. NPDC006552. Lineage (NCBI taxonomy): Bacteria > Bacillati > Actinomycetota > Actinomycetes > Kitasatosporales > Streptomycetaceae > Streptomyces > Streptomyces sp. NPDC006552. Next base: position 10,728 of record NZ_JBEXOS010000068.1, on the reverse strand, counting down.
GGCGACCGCCGCCACGTCGACCATGCGCACCCCGGACCAGGGCCGCCGCGCCAGTGCCAGGTAGGCCGCGTCCAGAAGGGACTCCCGTGCTGCGGGCATCGTCGCCTCCCCGGGCCGCCGTGCCGGTACGGCTTGTTCCGTCAGAGTTGACGGGCTCCTCCCCGCTGTCAAGAGTCCGCGCGCGACCCCGTACGGGCCACCGCGCGCTCCGGGCGGGACGAGGCCGTGTGGCCGGGGGACGACCTCGATCGATACTGTGCAGGCATGCCCGACTACCACGATGATCTGCGTCTCGCCCACGTCCTCGCGGACGCCGCCGACGCCGCGACGATGGACCGGTTCAAGGCGCTCGACCTGAAGGTGGAGACCAAGCCGGACATGACGCCGGTGAGCGAGGCCGACAAGTCCGCCGAGGAGCTGATCCGCGGTCACCTCAAGCGGGCGCGGCCGCGGGACGCGATCCTGGGCGAGGAGTTCGGCGTCGAGGGCACGGGCCCGCGCCGCTGGGTCGTCGACCCGATCGACGGCACCAAGAACTACGTCCGGGGCGTGCCGGTCTGGGCCACGCTCATCTCCCTGATGGAGGCCGGCGAGGGTGGCTACCAGCCGGTCGTCGGTGTGGTCTCGGCGCCCGCGCTCGGCCGGCGCTGGTGGGCGGCGAAGGGCGCGGGCGCGTTCACGGGCCGCAGCCTGACCTCCGCCTCCCGGCTCCAGGTCTCCGGGGTGGGCCGCCTGGCCGACGCCTCGTTCGCGTACTCCTCGCTGAGCGGCTGGGAGGAGCAGGGCCGTCTCGACGGGTTCCTGGACCTGACGCGGGCGGTGTGGCGCACCCGCGGGTACGGCGACTTCTGGCCCTACATGATGGTCGCCGAGGGCGCGGTCGACCTGTGCGCGGAGCCTGAGCTGTCGCTGTGGGACATGGCGGCGCCGGCGATCGTGGTGACCGAGGCAGGGGGTTCGTTCACCGGGCTCGACGGCCGCCCGGGCCCGCACAGCGGCAACGCGGCGGCGTCGAACGGGCTGCTCCACGACGAGTTGCTCAGCTACGTCTCGGGCCGCTGACGGACCGCTGCCGGGCCGGCGCCGAGGCGGGCGGAGAGGGAGCTGGAGGCGCGGGCGGGGCGCGGTTCGCCCGTGGGCGCCCCTGAACTCACCTCTCGCGCCCTCTTGTTGGCACTCCCTTTACCTGTAACTCTGAGAGTCCCTCCACTTGTGAACTTGTGAACCGTTTCTCGTTCCGGGAGCGGTGGCGCAGGTACCTCCACAGGAAGGTGGCTCCATCCATGCTCGTCCGTGACGCCATGAGCACGATGGTCCTCACCATCGGCCCCACCCATACGCTGCGCCAGGCGGCCCGGCTGATGTCGGCGCGCCGCGTCGGAGCGGCCGTCGTCCTCGACCCGGACGGCTGCGGCATCGGCATCCTGACCGAGCGCGACATCCTCAACTCGCTCGCGCTGAACCAGAATCCGGACCACGAGACAGCCGGCACCCACACCACCACCGACGTCGTCTTCGCCGCCCCGACCTGGACCCTGGAGCGGGCGGCGGAGACCATGACCCACGGCGGCTTCCGCCACCTCATCGTGCTGGACGGCCGGGAGCCGACCGGCATCGTCTCGGTCCGGGACATCACCCGCTGCTGGACACCGGTGCGGCAGCCGGCGCCGACCCTGACGGCGTAGGGCGGTCAGGGCGCGTCGCAGGCGCGGAAAAACCGGGAGGGCCGGTCCCCCGGACGGGGAACCGGCCCTCTTCGGCCAGGATTCGGATCAGCCCTGGTGCACCAGGTCGAACCGGTCCAGGTCCATGACCTTGCTCCACGCCGCGACGAAGTCCTTGACGAACTTCTCCTTGGCGTCGTCGCTCGCGTAGACCTCGGCCACAGCGCGCAGCTCGGAGTTGGAGCCGAAGACCAGGTCGGCCCGGGTGCCGGTCCACTTCACCGCGCCGCTCGCGTCGCGGCCCTCGAACTCGTCCTGCGCCGAGGACGTCGACTTCCACGTCGTGCCCATGTCGAGCAGGTTGACGTAGTAGTCGTTGGTCAGCGTGCCCGGGCGCTCGGTGAGGACGCCGTGCTTCGACTGGCCGGTGTTGGCGCCGAGGACCCGCAGGCCGCCGACGAGGACGGTCATCTCGGGGGCGCTCAGCGTCAGCAGGTTCGCCTTGTCGAGCAGCAGGTACTCGGCCGGCAGGCGGTTGCCCTTGCCCACGTAGTTGCGGAAGCCGTCGGAGGACGGCTCGAGCGCGGCGAACGACTCGACGTCCGTCTGCTCCTGCGTGGCGTCCACCCGGCCCGGCGTGAAGGGCACCTCGACGTCGTGTCCGCCGTCCTTGGCGGCCTTCTCGACGGCCGCAGAGCCCGCGAGCACGATCAGGTCGGCCAGCGAGACCTGCTTGCCGCCCTGGGCGTTGAAGCTCTCCTGGATGCCTTCGAGCGTGCGCAGCACCTGCGCCAGCTCGTCCGGGTTGTTGACCGCCCAGGTGCGCTGCGGCTCCAGGCGGACGCGGGCGCCATTGGCCCCGCCGCGCTTGTCGCTGCCGCGGAAGGAGGAGGCGGAGGCCCAGGCGGCCGAGACCAGCTGCGCGACCGTGAGGTCCGAGGCGAGGACCTGCTCCTTGAGCGCGGCGATGTCCGCGGCGTCGACGACCTCACCGGTGCGCGCGGGCAGCGGGTCCTGCCAGAGCAGCTCCTCGGAGGGGACCTCGGGGCCGAGGTAGCGGACGACCGGGCCCATGTCACGGTGCGTCAGCTTGTACCAGGCGCGGGCGAACGCGTCCGCGAACTCCTGCGGGTTCTCGTGGAAGCGGCGCGAGATCGGCTCGTAGATCGGGTCGAAGCGCAGCGACAGGTCGGTCGTGAGCATCGTCGGGCGCTGCTTCTGCGTGGCGTCGTGCGCGAACGGCACGGTCGCCTCGGCGTCCTTGGCGACCCACTGGTTGGCGCCCGCGGGGCTCTGGGTCAGCTCCCACTCGAAGCCGAAGAGGTTGTCGAAGAACTCGTTGTCCCACGCGGTGGGGTTGCTGGTCCAGGTCACCTCCAGACCACTGGTGATGGCGTCGCCGCCCTTGCCGGTGCCGTGGCTGCTCGCCCAGCCCAGGCCCTGCGCCTCGATCGGGGCGGCCTCGGGGTCGGGGCCGACGGCGTCCGCCGGACCGTTGCCGTGGGTCTTGCCGAAGGTGTGGCCGCCGGCGATGAGCGCCACGGTCTCCTCGTCGTTCATCGCCATGCGGCGGAACGTCTCACGGATGTCGCGGGCCGCGGCGATCGGGTCCGGGTTGCCGTTCGGGCCTTCCGGGTTCACGTAGATGAGACCCATCTGGACCGCGCCGAGCGGGCTCTCCAGGTCGCGGTCGCCGGTGTAGCGCTCGTCGCCCAGCCAGGTGGTCTCGGGGCCCCAGTAGACGTCCTCCTCCGACTCCCAGACGTCGGGGCGGCCGCCGGCGAAGCCGAAGGTCTTGAGGCCCATCGTCTCCAGGGCCACGTTCCCCGTGAGGATCAGCAGGTCGGCCCAGGAGATGGACTGGCCGTACTTCTGCTTGACGGGCCACAGCAGACGGCGGGCCTTGTCCAGGTTGCCGTTGTCCGGCCAGCTGTTGAGCGGCGCGAAACGCTGCTGCCCCGCGCCGGCGCCACCGCGGCCGTCGCTGATGCGGTACGTGCCGGCGCTGTGCCAGGCCATACGCACCATGAGGGGGCCGTAGTTCCCGAAGTCGGCGGGCCACCAGTCCTGCGAGGTGGTGAGCACCTCGGCGATGTCCCGCTTCACGGCGGGGAGGTCCAGGGCGTTGAACGCCGCCGCATAGTCGAAGTCGTCACCGAGCGGGTTCGCCACCGCAGGGTTCTTGGCGAGGATCTTCAGATTGAGCCGCTCCGGCCACCACTGGGTGTTGCCGCCGCCCTGGGTCGGGTGCTTGGCACGGCCGTGCGCGACCGGGCAGCCGCCCGTCTCCTCCGTCTTCGCGTCCGTGACGATTGCTTCATGGTTCTCGGTCATGCGAACCCTTCCGGAGTCTGTCCTGTCGCTTGGCCGTAGCCATCGCTGATCCTACAATGGACAATGTCTAAGTCAAGCCACGCTCCAAAGTCACATCCGTTCGGGATTCAGGTCCCCTTGCTGTTAGGCTGGTTCTATGAGTGACCTTCTGGAACGACTGCGCGGACGAGGCTGGCGCATGACCGCGCAGCGACGCGTCGTGGCCGAGGTACTCGACGGGGACCACGTCCACCTGACGGCCGACGAGGTGCACCTGCGCGCTGTCGCGAAGCTGCCCGAGATCTCGCGGGCCACGGTGTACAACACGCTGGGTGAGATGGTGTCGCTCGGCGAGGTCATCGAGGTCGCCACGGACAAGCGGGCGAAGCGGTACGACCCGAACGCGCACCGTCCGCACCAGCACCTGGTCTGCGGCCAGTGCGGCCAGATCCGCGACGTCCACCCGACGGGCAACCCCCTGTCGACACTCCCGGACTCGGAGCGCTTCGGCTTCACGATCTCGGACGTGGAAGTGACGTACCGGGGCGTCTGCCCGACCTGCGCGACGTAATTCTCCTTACGACCACCAAGAAGGGCCCGCACCAGTGAGGTGCGGGCCCTTCTTGCCAGCTGCGCCGGACGACCGGGCGCCAAAAACGCCTCAAGGCCGGAACCAATGGTTCCGGCCTTGAGACCGTAGTAGCGGGGACAGGATTTGAACCTGCGACCTCTGGGTTATGAGCCCAGCGAGCTACCGAGCTGCTCCACCCCGCGCCGTTGAACACAACCTTACGGGACGCCCCCGACCAGCGCAAATCCGATCCCGCCACCCGGCGGCGGCCCTGTCACCGGGCCGCTCGGCCCGGTCGCGGGGCGGTGGACGCGCTTCAGGCCGACAGTTCCTGGCGCAGTGCGTCGCGCAGCCGGCCCGCCCGCTCGGCCACCTCGGCCGGACCGAGCTCGACCGCCCGGCCGGCCCACTTCTGGCCCTCGACCAGATCGCCGCGCCGCGCGCAGAGCAGGGCGAGCCGGAGCGCCGCCCTGCCGTGCCCGCCGTCGGCGGCCCGCGTCCACCACAGGGCCGCCTCCGGCTCGCTCCCCTCCCGGGCGAGCAGCAGCCCGAGGTTGAACGCGCCGTTGCGCGATCCGGCCTCCGCGGCCCGGCGGTACCAGCGCGCCGCCTCGACCACGTCACCGCGGACGGCGGCGAGCATGCCGACGCGGACCTGCGCGCGCCGGTGCCCGTGCTCGGCGGCCCGCTCGTACCACTCCTCGCACTCGCTCTTCACGGTCACGGGCTCGCCCAGCTCGTGCCGGACCGCGGGGGGCCGGCGCACGTCGAGCAGCGAGGCCAGCCGGTACGCCGCCTCGGGGCTGCCCCCGCCCGCCGCGCACCGCAGGTGCCGCTCGGCGCTCGGCTCGTCGCCCTCGCGCAGGCGCGCGATTCCGGCCTGCAGCGCGGCTTCCGTGTGGCCTCCGGCGGCGGCCCGCTCGTACCAGCGCAGCGCTTTCTGCCGGGCCTCCTCGTCGTCCCGGCCCGCGTACAGGATGCCGAGGTTGAAGGCGGCGTCGACGCTGCCCGCCTCCGCCGCCTTGGAAAACCAGGGCTCGGCGCCGACCGCGTCGCCGTTCTGCAGGAGCAGCACGGCCAGGGCGTTGGCGGCCTCGCGGTGGCCCGCGTAGGCGGCACGGCGGTACCAGCTCTCGGCCTGCGCGGTGCGCTTCTGCTCGGCGCAGAGCAGCCCGAGGTTGTACGCGCCGTTGTTGTCGCCCGCGTCCATGGCGGCCCGGTACCAGCGCTCGGCGGTCTGGGTCTCACCGCGCTGGGCGTGCAGCGCGCCCAGCGCGTTCGCCGCGTTGCCGTCGCCGTCCTGGGCGGCGCGCAGCCACCACACGGCGGCGCTCTCCTCGTCCCCGGCGTCGCGCAGCAGGAAGGCGAGGGCGCACGCGGCGCGCGGCTCACCGTCCTTGGCCGACGTCAGGTACCAGCGGCCGGCCTCCTTGAGCTCGCCGCGCTTCTCCAGGATCGCGCCGAGGTGCAGCGCGGCGCGGCGGTGCCCGCGGGCCGCGGCCTGCCGGTACCACTGCTCGGCCTCGGCGGCCGGCTTCTTGTTCTCGTCCGTGACCAGGACGTCCTCGGGGCCCAGGCGGGCGGCCTGCCGGTCCAGGGCGCGGGCGAGCCGGTACGCGGCCTCGCGGTGGCCGCGCTGGGCGGCGACCCGCATCCAGCGCTCGGCGCCGACGTCGCTGCGGTGCTCCAGGAGGTCGGCGAGGGCGTACGCGCCGAGCGTGTGGCCCTGCTCGGCGGACTGGCGCAGCCAGTACTCGGCGGCGGGTTCGTCGCCGCGCTCACGGAAGTGGCGTCCGAGCGCGTGTGCGGCGGGGGCCGAGCCGGCGACGGCGGCGACCCGCCACCAGCCGGCGGCCTCGTCCGCGTAACCGCGCTGGAGGAGCAGGACGCCCAGGTTGTTGGCGGCGGCGCGGTCGCCCTCGCCCGTGGCGCCGCGCAGCAGGGGCTCGGCTCCGTCGAGGTCACCGCGGCGCAGCAGCATGGCGCCGAGGACGCTCATCGCCTCGACGTCGCCGGCCTCCGCGGCCAGCCGCTGGCGTGCTTCTTCGCCCGCCTCGCCGGATTCGTCCCGGTCAGAAGGCTGCACAAACCGCCCTGTCTCCCACAGAGTTGCCTTGTCCCCCATAACGTCCATCGTCGCACCACCTGCAACCTGGGTACACCGGGTATACCGCAGCCATTGAGGTCACTACAGCGTTTTGTCGACATGCCCACAGGGCGACAAGTGAAACACAAAATACCGAACTCCCCCGAAGCGGAGCGCCGTTCGTTCTGACCTGATACAGACTTCGCACATGCCAGTGGCTCGTGACGCCCGGGGCCGTGACGCACCGAAGGCCCGGAAGCTGCTGCTTCCGAGCCTTCGATCATCAGTAGCGGGGACAGGATTTGAACCTGCGACCTCTGGGTTATGAGCCCAGCGAGCTACCGAGCTGCTCCACCCCGCGCCGTTGTGTTCAAACCGTACCACGGCGCGAGGGGAGCTCCCGAATCAGCCGTCGGCGCCGTTCTTGTCGGCGTTCTTGTCGGCGTTGTCGGCGTTGTCGGCGTTCTTGTCGCTGTTCTTGCCGGCGTTCTGCTTGGCGTCCTTGTCGGCCTGCGTCTGCGCCTTGTCGGCCCGCTTCAGCGCGTCCTCCAGCTTCTCCTGCGCCTCGCCGTAGGCGGTCCAGTCGTTCTCCTTGAGCGCCTTCTGGCCGTCCTCGAAGGCCTTCTCGGCGTCGGCCAGCGCGTCCTTGACTGTGGAGTTCGCCGGTGGCCGCGTCGTGTCCCCACCGGGCTTCTCCGGCTCCGCGGGCTCGGCCCCCTCCACTTCGAAGGCCTGGTTGAGCGCCTCCGACAAGGAGTCGGCGAAGCCGGTCCGGTCGCCGTAGGAGACCGCGACCTTGCGCATCAGCGGATACTCGGCGTTGCGCCCCTGGGCGTAGATCGGCTCGACATACAGGAAGCCCTTGTCCAGTGGCACGGTCAGCAGATTGCCGTAGAGGACCGTCGAGTCGGCGCCCTTCATGTCACGCACCCAGTTCGCCACCGGGTTCGAGGAGTTGAGCTTGTTCTGTACCTGCTCGGGTCCGTAGACCTTGTCCTCGGTGACTCTCAGGAGCCTTATGGTCCCGTAGTCCTTACTGGTGGCGTCGGCGTCCACGGCCATGAAGGCCCGCAGGTTCGGCCGCCCGGACGGCGTGAAGGTCGTCGTCAAAGAGAACTGCTGACTGGTCTGGCCCGGCATCTTCATGGACAGGTAGTACGGCGGGACCGCGCTGTTGTCCTTCTTGGTCGGGTCATTGGGGACCTGCCAGGCGTCGGACGCGTTGTAGAACTGGTCCGAGTTCGTGACGTGGTACAGGCTCAGCAGCTCGCGCTGGACCTTGAACATGTCCTGCGGATAGCGCAGGTGTTCCTTCAGGTCCGCCGGGATGGCGCTCTTCGCCTCCACCGTGCCGGGGAACGCCTTCTTCCAGGTCTTCAGGACCGGGTCGGCATCGTCCCAGGTGTAGAGCTTGACCTCGCCGGTGTACGCGTCGACGGTCGCCTTCACCGAGTTCCGGATGTAGTTGACCTGGTTCTGCTGGGTCACCACCGCGCGCTGGTTGTCCCCCTCGTTCAGGGAGTCGGCCGTGGTGTCGCCCAGCGTCGTACGGGACGCGTACGGGTAGCCGTTCGACGTCGTGTACGCGTCGACCACCCATTTGATCTTGCCGCCGACCACCGTCGGGTAGGCGTCACCGTCGATGGTCAGCCAGGGCGCGACGGCCTCGACGCGCTCCTTCGGTGTGCGGTTGTACAGGATCCGCGACCCGTCGCCGATGGCGCCCGAGTAGAGGATCTGCGGCTCACTGAAGGCCACCGCGTACGCGGCGCGGTTGATCGGGTTCGAGAGGTTGACGCCGCTCTTGCCCGTGTAGCTCGTGGTCTTCTGCGTGCCGTCGTCCTGCTCGTAGTCGAGCTCCTTCTGCGGCCCGCCGACGATCGAGTACTGCGTCGTCTTCTCGCCGTAGTAGACGCGCTGGTTGTAGTCGCCCAGGTCGCCCGTGGTCGGCAGACCCGACTCGGTGAACTGGGGAGCACCCTGCGCCGTCGACGTGCCCTTCGCGGTCACGGCGCCATAGCCGTGCGTGTACACGAAGTGGTCGTTGATCCAGTTGCGCTTGTCCAGCTTGCCGAGGTTCAGCTCGCGCAGGCCGACGACCGTGTCCACGCCCTTGTAGCGGTCCACGTCCAGGGTCGTCGGGAACTGGTAGTACTTCCGCTGCTGTTCGAGCTGCTGGAAGGTGGGCGACACGATGTTCGGGTCGTTCAGGCGGTAGCTCGCCGCCGAATCGGACTCCGTGCGCTGCTTCTTCGTGTCGTCCGAGCTCTTGCCGCTGTAGTCGACCGGGTTCGCCGTGTCGATGCCGTAGGCCTTGCGGGTCGCCTCGATGTTCTTCTCGATGTACGGGGCTTCCTTGGACTGCTCGTTCGGCTGGACCTGGAACTTCTGGACGATGGCCGGGTACAGGCCGCCGATCAGGATCGCCGAGAGCACCATCAGGCCGAAGCCGATGACCGGCAGCTGCCAGGTACGCCGCCACAGCGTGGCGAAGAACAGCACCGCGCAGATGACGGCGATGCAGAACAGGATCGTCTTCGCCGGCAGGTACGCATTCGCGTCGACGTACCGCAGGCCCGTCCAGTTGTCGGTCGCCTTGAAGTCACTCGACTTCACGGTGAGCCCGTACCGGTCGAGCCAGTACGCGACGGCCTTCAGGGCCACGAACACGCCCAGCAGGACCGACAGGTGTCCGGTCGCGGCCGCGGTGGCGCGCGCGCCCGGGCTGGTGACGCGCAGCCCGCCGTACAGGTAGTGCGTCAGCGCGGCGGCGACCAGGCCGATGACAGTGGCCGCGAACCCGAAGCCGAGCAGGAAGCGGTACCAGGGCAGATCGAACGCGTAGAACGACACGTCCATGTGGAACTGCGGGTCCTTCTGGTGGAACGGCACGCCGTTCACGAACATCAGCCACGTGCGCCACTGGCCGGCGGCCGAGGCGCCCGCGATGAGCCCCACCAGGGCGGTGACCCCGAGCAGCAGCCATCTCTTGAAGGGCGCGATGCCCATCCGGTAGCGGTCGAGGCTCTGCTGCTCCATCGACATGGCGCTGAGCGGCGGGCGCATCCGGTGCGCCAGCCAGATGTTCACGCCGACGACGAGCGCCATGAGCAGACCGAAGACGAAGAAGAGCCCGATCTTCGTCCACAGCGTCGTCGTGAAGACGGATGAGTAGTCGACCGATCGGTACCAGAGCCAGTCCGTCCAGAATCCGGCGAACATGACGAAGGCCATGCCGAGCACGGCCAGGACGCCCAGCGTCAACAGCAGCGTCCGGGCACGCCGGGACGGGCGGCCCACTCTGATCCGCGGCCCCGTGGGGCCTCCGCCGCGGTCCGGCATCTGGAAAGCCAAAGTGCGCACCTCGAAATTGAGTAATCGATCGGCCGGGCCCCCGAGATCGTGGACCCATCACCTATGCAACTTACTCACGCTTTACTCAGTTCCCGGTTCGGGGGAGGAACGAGGCAGGATTGTGACCATGTCCAACACTCCCATGGCAGCGAGCCCCCTCACCCGGGCCGTACTCGAGATCGACGAGTACGCCTCCGGCCTCGGCTGGGACCAGCCCGCCCGCCTCTTCGCCCTCGTCGACACCGCCGCGCTGCGCGCGCAGGAACCCGCTCTCGCCTCCCAGCTCGGCCTGGAGGGCGAGCAGGAGAGCACCGGCCTCACCCCGATCGAGCAGGAGGAGATTCCCGCCGGCAAGGCGCTCGACGAGTTCCTCGGCACGATCGCCTGGCCCGACGCCGTCGCGGGCTGCGCCCTGACGGTGGAGCGCCTGATGCTGCCGCCGTCGGCCGAGGCCGCCGTCCCGGAGGGGCTGAGCGACAAGAAGCTGGCGGCGTGGGTCGCCGAGCACCCGGACCGCCAGGAGGTCCGGATGACCGTCGCGGTGCTGCGCGACGGCTCGCGCGACTCGGCGCTGCGGCTGCGCGACAAGGATTCGCCCACCGAGGTCCTCACCGGTTCACAGCTCGTGCCCGGCCTCGCGGAGGCGTTGATGGCGACCTTCGCCGAGTGAGCTGCCCCGGACGGCGTCGAGGCCTCCTTGCGCATCAAGAAGTCCGCGCCGCACATCCCCGACGACGCCA
>NZ_JBEXOS010000067.1:0-46603 GCF_040611655.1 Streptomyces sp. NPDC006552 | reverse complement strand
CGGCGCCGGCGCCGACGTGCGGTGGCGCGACGACGCCCCCGAGGGGCTCCTCCACTTCGAGCGGCCCGGCTTCGCCTGCACCGTCAACACCACCGATGCCGCGGTCTGTATCCCGGCCCCCGGTTCCCCGCTGCTCGCCAGCGCCCCCGTCGACGTGGTGGACGGCGCGGTCGAGCTGCCCGCCGACACCACCGTCTGGTGGGCGGTGTGACGGTCCCTGTGCCGAGGGGCGCCGACAGCGGCGCCCCTCGGCTCCACGACATCGCGGCGCAGGCCGCCGTCAGCGAGGCCACCGTCAGCCGTGTCCTCAACGGCAGGACCGGGGTCGCGGCCGCCACCCGGCAGAAGGTCCTGGCCGCGCTGGACGTGCTCGGCTACGAGCGTCCCGTACGGCTGCGGCAGCGCAGCGCCGGGCTGATCGGGTTGGTCATCCCGGAGCTGACCAACCCGATCTTCCCGCTGTTCGCGCAGGTCATCGAGCAGGTGCTGGCCGGGTACGGGTACACGCCCGTGCTCTGTACGCAGATGCCGGGCGGGTCCACCGAGGACGAGCTCGTCGAGCAGCTGGAGGAGCGGGGCGTCAACGGCATCGTGTTCCTGTCCGGCCTGCACGCGGACACCACCGCGGACACCAGGCGGTACGCCAGGCTCGCCGAGCGCAAGGTGCCGTTCGTGCTCATCAACGGCTTCAACGAGCACGTCAACGCGCCGTTCGTGTCGCCCGACGACCGCTCGGCGGCGCGGATGGCCGTGCGTCATCTCCGGGATCTGGGGCACACCCGCATCGGTCTGGCCGTCGGGCCGACCCGGTTCGTGCCGTCGCGGCGCAAGGCGGAGGGCTTCGTGGCGGCCCTGCACACCTTGCTGGGGCTGCCCCATGACGAGGCCGGGAAGCTGATCCAGCGCACCCTGTTCACCGTCGAGGGCGGTCACGCCGCGGGCGGCGCGCTCCTGGACCAGGGCTGTACCGGAATCGTCTGCGGGAGCGACCCCATGGCCCTCGGGGTCATCCGGGCGGTGCGCGAACGCGGCCTCGACGTGCCCCGGGACGTCTCGGTGATCGGCTTCGACGACTCACCGCTGATCCCGTTCACGGACCCGCCGCTGACCACGGTGCGCCAGCCCGTGCAGGCGATGGCGACCGCCGCGGTGGGAGCGCTCCTGGAGGAGATCGGCGGCACCCCCGTGCAGCGCACGGAGTACGTCTTCCAGCCCGAGCTCGTGGTCCGGGGCTCCACCGCGCAGCCGGCGCCGCCGCGGGTCGGCGAGGCGCCGCAGTCGTAACCGGCCGGTGGTGGTGCGCTCCGGTCCGGACGCCGGGCGCGTGGGACCCGACGCGGTCGGGCCCTCGGCGCCGGACCGGAAGCGTGGTTGAACGTAACACCGGCGCAACCTTTGCGTAAGACCTTGCAGGCGGCGTCTGCCGATTTTTCGCGGCCGGAACCGCCCGGTCGAGCTCTCCGTGCCCAGAGGGTTGACCGCGACGGCGGTGGCTCGTACGGTCGCCCCGCAATCATTTGCAGCAAGATTCAACGGTCTTACGGGCATGGCGCGTTGCCCTCGAATCAGGAGGAACCATGGCCAGAAAGTCCGTGGCTGCCGCGCTTGCCGTCCTGGCGGGAGCCGTCGCAGCCGTCACGGTCCCGGCCCCCGCCCAGGCGGCGCCGCCGGGCCAGAAGGACGTCACCGCCGTGCTGTTCGAGTGGAACTTCGCCTCCGTCGCCAAGGAGTGCACCACCACCCTCGGCCCGGCCGGCTACGGCTACGTACAGGTCTCCCCGCCCAACGAGCGCATCCAGGGCGCCCCGTGGTGGACCGCCTACCAGCCGGTCAGCTACAAGATCGCCACCCGGCTCGGCGACCGCGCCGCCTTCAAGAACATGATCGACACGTGCCACGCGGCCGGGGTGAAGGTCGTCACCGACGCGGTCATCAACCACATGGCGAACGGGGCCGGGACCGGGACCGGCGGTTCCCCGTACAGCAAGTACGACTACCCGGGCACGTACTCCAAGGCCGACCTGGACGACTGCACCACCGACATCACCAACTACGCGGACCGCTGGAACGTGCAGCACTGCGAGATGGGCGGCCTGCCCGACCTCGACACCGGCGAGGAGCACGTCCGCGCGACCCTCGCCGGGTACCTGAACGATCTGCTCGCGCTCGGCGTCGACGGCTTCCGGGTCGACGCGGCCAAGCACATCGCCGTCGAGGACCTCGCGAACATCAAGGCGCGGCTGACCAACCCCGACGCGTACCTGAAGCTGGAGACCATCGGCGCCGCCGGCGAGGCCGTGCAGCCCACCGAGTACACGGGCGTCGGCGACCCGCAGGAGTTCCGGTACGCCTACGACCTCAAGCGGATGTTCGGCAGCGACAAGCTCGCCTCCCTCAAGAACTTCGGTGAGTCCTGGGGCTACCTGCCCAGCGACAAGGCGGCCGTCTTCGTCACCAACCACGACACCGAGCGCAACGGCGCCACCCTCAGCTACAAGGACGGGGCCACCTACACGCTCGCCCAGATCTTCTCGCTGGCCTGGCCCTACGGCGCGCCGGACGTCCACTCCGGCTACGAGTTCAGCGGCGACGAGGGCGGCCCGAACGGCGGTCGGGTGAACGCCTGTTACACCGACGGCTGGAAGTGCCAGCACGCCTGGCGCGAGATCGCGAGCATGGTCGCCTGGCGCAACACCGCGCGCGGCGCGGCGGTCACCGACTGGTGGGACGACGGTGACGACCGGATCGCGTTCGGTCGCGGCGCCAAGGCGTACGTCGCGATCAACCACGAGTCGTCGTCGCTGACCCGCACCTTCCAGACGTCGCTGCCGGCGGGCGACTACTGCGACGTGCAGAGCGGCAAGGGCGTCACGGTGAGCGCCGCGGGACAGTTCACCGCCACCCTCGGCCCCGATACCGCGCTCGCGCTGCACATCGGCGCCAGGACCTGCGGCGGCGAGGTGGGCGGCGGCACGACCGAGCCGGCCACCGGCGCCTCCTTCCAGGTGGCCGCCACCACCGCCTGGGGCCAGAACGTCTACGTCACCGGTGACCGGGCCGCGTTCGGCAACTGGAACACCGCCGACGCGCTGAAGCTGGACCCGGCGGCCTACCCGGTCTGGAAGCGTGACGTGGCGCTGCCCGCCGGCACCACCTTCGCGTACAAGTACCTCCGCAAGGACGCGAACGGCAACGTCACCTGGGAGAGCGGCGCCAACCGCACCGCGACCGTCTCCGCCACCGGTGCCGTCACCCTGAACGACACCTGGCGCGACTGATCGTCCCACCGCACGACCGCCCGGTGTCCCGCCTCCCCGCAGGCACCGGGCGGCCCGCGCGGCCCCGCAACGTTCCGCCGACGGCGCCCTGCCGGGCGCCACCGCAGTGCACACGGCTCAGCTCCAGAAAGGCCCGACAAGGTGAACCGAAGACAAGGCCGCACGCCCGGCGCGCCACGGAAGACGGTGGCCGCGGTCGCGGTTGCCGCGCTGCTCGCCACGGCGCTGCACGCCGCGACGTCGGCGTCGGCGGCCCCCGCGCCCCCCGGGCCCCCGTCCGACCGCACGCTCGCGGCGCAACCCGGCCGGGACGACGCGACCCGCGAGCAGTTCTACTTCGTGCTGCCCGACCGGTTCGCCGACGGCGACACGGCCAACAACAGGGGCGGACTGACCGGCAGCCGCTCGGCGACCGGCTTCGACCCCACGGACAAGGGCTACTACCAGGGCGGCGACCTCAAGGGCCTGACCGGCAGACTCGACTACATCAAGGGTCTCGGCACCACCGCGCTATGGATGGCGCCGATCTTCAAGAACAAGCCGGTCCAGGGCGACAGCGCCGGCTACCACGGCTACTGGATCACCGACTTCACCCAGGTCGACCCGCACTTCGGCACCAACAGGGACCTGGCGACCCTCATCGACAAAGCCCACGCCAAGGGCATGAAGGTCTACTTCGACGTCATCACGAACCACACCGCCGACGTCATCACCCACACCGGGCAGCCGTCCGGCTACCGCGGCAAGGGCGCCTACCCGTACCTGGACACCCAAGGCCGCCCCTTCGACGACACGAAGGAACCCGGGCGCAAGGTCGACGCGGACTCCGTCCCGTACCCGCCGCAGATCGCGGCACCGGAGAAGAACGCCAAGGTGCCGTCCTGGCTCAACGACCCGGCCATGTACCACAACCGCGGCGACTCGACCTTCGTCGGCGAGAGCGGCCTGTACGGCGACCACACCGGCCTGGACGACCTGTGGACCGAGCGCCCCGAGGTCGTGACGGGCATGGAGCGGATCTACGAGAAGTGGGTCAAGGACTTCGACGTCGACGGCTTCCGCGTCGACACCGTCCGCAACGTCGACATGGCGTTCTGGACCAAGTGGGCCACCGCCCTCGACACGTATGCCGCGAAGCAGGGCCGCGACCACTTCTTCATCTTCGGTGAGACGTTCTCCGCGGACCCGTCCGTCACCGCGCCGTACGTGACCGAGGGCCGTCTCGACGCGACCCTCGACTTCCCGCTCCAGAACGCGGTACGCGGCTTCGCGTCCCAGGGCGGGCCCGCGACCGGGCTCGGCGACGTCCTCGCGCAGGACTACCGGTACACGACCGACAAGGCCAACGCGTACAACGAGGTCACCTTCCTCGGCAACCACGACATGGGCCGCATCGGCTCGTTCCTGAAGTCCGACAACCCGGACGCGAGCGACGCCGAACTCCTGCGGCGCGACCGCCTCGCCCACGAGCTGATGTTCCTCGACCGCGGCAACCCGGTCGTCTACTCCGGCGACGAGCAGGGCTTCACCGGCGCCGGCGGCGACAAGGACGCCCGGCAGACGCTGTTCGCGTCCAAGGTCGCGGACTACCTGGACGACGACCAGATCGGCACCACGCGCACCCACGCGAGCGACGCCTACGATCCGGCCCACCCGCTGTACAAGGCGATCGCCGCACTGTCGAAGCTGCGCAAGGACCACCCGGCGCTCGCGGACGGCGTACAGAAGGAGCTGTACGCGAAGGACTCGGTCTACGCCTTCTCGCGCACGGGCGAGGGCCGCGAGTACGTCGTCGCCGCGAACAACGCGACGACGGCGAAGACGGTCCAGCTGGACGTGGAGTCCGCGGCCTTCCGGGCCCTGTACGGGGGTTCGGGCACGACCCGCGCCAAGAGCGGCAAGGTGACGGTCACCGTCCCCGCTCTGTCGTCGCTCGTCCTGCGCGCCGACAGCCGGCTGCCGTCCGCCACCGCCGGACCGTCGCTGCACCTCACCGCCCCGGCGGCCGGGGCCACCGGCACGGTCACCGTCTCCGCCGACCCGGGGGAGACCGCGTCCGCCCGGGTCGTCTTCGCCGCGCAGACCGGCGACGGCGCATGGCGGACCCTCGGCACCGCCGACCACGCTCCGTACCAGGTCACCCAGAAGGTGCCCGACACCGTCGCCGCCGGAACCCCGCTGCGCTACAAGGCCGTTGTGGTGGACCGCGCGGGACGCACCGCGAGCGCCCTGGCCGCCTCGACGGCCGGACAGGCCCCGGCGCCCCAGAAGCCGAGCGCGGTGGAACGCGCCTACGCGGTCGTCCACTACAAGCGGGCCGACGACGACTACGACGGCGCCGTCCTCAAGTCGGGGGAGAGCACCGGGGAGTTCACCGGACGGGACGCCTACGGCGCCTTCGCCTGGGTGAAGGTTCCCGACGGGGCGGAGTCGGTGACGTACACCGTCGAGAAGGACGGAGCCGCCGACGGCGGGGCCCGCACCCTCGACCTCGCGCAGAGCGGTGAGGTCTGGGTCGAACAGGGCAAGGACGGCCAGCGCACGGCCAGGCCCGACGGGGTCTACCCGGCGCCCGACACGAGCAAGGCGGTCATCCACGTCCACCGCGCCGACGGCGACTACGACGGCTGGGGCCTGCACACCTGGACCGGCGCCGCCCAGGAGACGGAGTGGACGAAACCGCTCCGGCCCACCGGCAAGGACGCGTACGGCATCACCTTCGAGGTGCCCCTCGCGGCCGGTGCGACCTCGCTCAGCTACATCTTGCACAAGGGCGACGAGAAGGACATCCCCAGCGACCGTTCCCTGGACCTGGCCACGTACGGCAACGAGGTGTGGCTGAACTCCGGGGACGCCGACTACCTGCTGCCTTCGGTCGGTTCGGCCCCGGACCTGGACGTGACCCGGGCACAGGCCCAGTGGATCGACGCGGGCACCGTGGTTCTGCCCGGCTCCGTCGCCGCGTCGTCGGCCCGGTCCACGCAGCTCGTCTACGACCGCGCGGGCTCCCTCGCCGTCCGGGACGCCGCGCTGACCAGCGAGGGTCGCTGGCTGCGCCTGCTGCCCGCGCAGCTCAGCGACGCGCAGCGGGCCGCGTACCCGCAGCTGAAGGAGTACACGGCGTTCAGCGTCGACCCGCGCGACCGCGACCGGGTGCGGGAGGCCCTGCGCGGCCAGGTCATCGCCACCCAGCGCGCGGCGAACGGCGCCCTGCTCACGGCCACCGGCGTCCAGCTCCCGGGCGTCCTGGACGACCTGTACGCGAAGGGCGCCGAACAGGCCCGCCTCGGCCCGGTGTTCAAGAACGGCAAGGTCACCCTCTCCGTCTGGGCACCGACCGCGCAGAACGTCCGCCTCGAACTGGGCGGCACACAGCGCGCGATGCGCCGCTCCACCGCCACCGGCGTCTGGTCCGTCACCGGCCCGGCCGCGTCCTGGCGCGGCAAGGAGTACCGCTACGCCGTGACGGTCTGGGCGCCCAGCGTGCACAAGCTCGTCACCAACAAGGTCACCGACCCGTACGCGGTGGCGCTCACCGCGGACTCCGAGCGCGGCCTCGTCGTCGACCTGGCCGACAAGAAGCTCGCCCCG
Source organism: Streptomyces sp. NPDC006552 (assembly GCF_040611655.1). NCBI lineage: Bacteria > Bacillati > Actinomycetota > Actinomycetes > Kitasatosporales > Streptomycetaceae > Streptomyces > Streptomyces sp. NPDC006552. The sequence goes on along the minus strand of NZ_JBEXOS010000067.1, from coordinate 39,734 downwards.
AAGGACTGGTCGAAGCTGGCCAAGCCGAAGGCCGTCGCCATGAAGGACGCGCAGATCCAGGAACTGCACATCCGCGACTTCTCGGTGGCGGACCCGACGGTCCCCGCGCAGGACCGGGGCACCTACCGCGCCTTCACCGACACCGGCAGCGCCGGCTCCCGGCACCTGCGGGAGCTGGCCGCATCAGGCACCTCGTACGTGCACCTGCTGCCGGCCTTCGACATGGCGACCGTCCCCGAGAAGAAGTCCGACCAGGCCACCCCCGCCTGCGATCTGGCGTCCCTCCCCGCCGGCAGTGAACAGCAGCAGGCGTGCGTGGCGAAGAGTGCCGCCAAGGACGCGTACAACTGGGGCTACGACCCGTACCACTACACGGTCCCCGAAGGCTCGTACGCCACCGACCCGGACGGCACCCGGCGCACCGTCGAGTTCCGCCAGATGGTCAAGGCCCTGAACGAGGACGGCCTCCGCGTCGTCATGGACGTCGTCTACAACCACACGGCGGCCGCGGGACAGGTGCGGACCTCCGTCCTGGACCGGATCGTGCCGGGCTACTACCAGCGGCTGATGGCCGACGGCTCGGTCGCCACCTCCACGTGCTGCGCGAACACCGCGCCCGAGAACGCCATGATGGGCAAGCTCGTCGTCGACTCGATCGTCACCTGGGCCAAGGAGTACAAGGTCGACGGCTTCCGCTTCGACCTGATGGGCCACCACCCCAAGGCCGGCATCCTCGCCGTCAGAAAGGCCCTGGACGGGCTCACGGTCCAGAAGGACGGCGTCGACGGCAAGAAGATCATCCTCTACGGGGAGGGCTGGAACTTCGGCGAGGTCGCCGACGACGCCCGCTTCGTGCAGGCCACGCAGAAGAACATGGCGGGCACCGGCATCGCCACCTTCTCCGACCGGGCCCGCGACGCCGTACGCGGCGGCAGCCCCTTCGACGAGGACCCGGGCGTCCAGGGCTTCGCCTCCGGCCTGTTCACCGACCCCAACTCCTCGCCGGCGAACGGCACGCCCGCCGAACAGAAGGCCCGCCTCCTGCATTATCAGGACCTCATCAAGGTCGGCCTGTCGGGCAACCTGGCCGGCTACGAGTTCACCGACACCGACGGGAAGAAGGTGACGGGCGCCGGCGTCGACTACAACGGCGCGCCCGCCGGATACGCGGCCGCCCCCGGCGACGCCCTCGCCTACGCGGACGCGCACGACAACGAGTCGCTGTACGACGCGCTGACGTACAAACTGCCGGCCACGACGAGCGCGGCGGACCGCGCGCGCATGCAGGTCCTCGCGATGGCCACGGCGGCACTGTCGCAGGGCCCCGCGCTCTCCCAGGCGGGCACGGACCTGCTCCGCTCCAAGTCCCTGGACCGCAACTCCTTCGACAGCGGCGACTGGTTCAACGCGATCCACTGGGACTGCGCTGCGGGCAACGGGTTCGGCCGCGGACTGCCCCCGGCCGCCGACAACCAGGCGAAGTGGCCCTACGCCGGGCCGCTGCTCACGTCCGTGCCGGTGCCCGGCTGCGCCACCATCGGCACCGCGTCCGCCGCGTACCAGGACCTCCTGCGGATCCGCACGGCCGAAGGGGCCTTCCACCTGGGCACGGCCGGTGAGGTCCAGGAGAACCTCTCCTTCCCGCTCTCCGGGACGGACGAGACACCGGGCGTGATCACCCTGCGCCTCGGTGACCTGGTGGTCGTCCTGAACGCGACGCCGCAGCGGCAGCGCCAGACGGTCGCGGCACTCGCCGGAACCGGGTACCGGCTGCACCCGACGCAGGCCACCGGCTCGGACCCGGTCGTCAAGTCGGCGTCCTACGCGACGGGCTCGGGCACCTTCACCGTGCCCGCGCGGACGGTCGCGGTCTTCACGCGCTGAGCGGGAGGACGGAGGCGGGGCGGGGGCGGGGCGAGAGTCCCGCCTCCGTTCGGCTGCGCCGCGCGCGTTAGATTCGCGCGGTCCGGAGGGATTGATGGTGCTATGGACAGCCCTAGCTCATCCGGAGTTCTCGTCCGGCGTCTGCCTCCCGAGCGCCGCAGCGCGCCGCTGGCCCGGCACTTCGTGCGGTCGGCGCTGCGCGGTGTCGCGCAGGAAGCGGTGGAGACCGCCGAGCTGCTCACCAGCGAGCTGGTGACCAACGCGGTGCTGCACGCGCGTACCGAGGTGGAGGTGCAGGTCTGGTCGCACGACGGACATGTGCGCGTGCGCGTCAGCGACGGCCGGCCGGACCGCCCGCTCGTGCCGCGGGAGGCCCGGCCGTACGCGGCCACCGGGCGGGGCCTCACGGTCGTCGAGGAGCTGGCCTCCAGCCATGGCGCCCACGTCGGGAAGGGCCGTAAGACGGTCTGGTTCGAGCTGTGGCCCAAGGCTCCGGTGCCGCCGACGTCCGGGTGGGAGTGCGTGCCCCTGAGCGACGGGCGGACCACGACCGTGACCCTGATCGACATGCCGCACATCGTGTTCCGCGCGGCGCAGCAGCACGGTGACGAGATGCTGCGCGAACTGATGCTGACCACCCGCGTCCAGGAGCGCGTCGGGGTGTCGGGCGTGGAGCTGCTCGTGGCCGGCGACACCGCCAACCTGATGAACGCGTGCCTGACATCCGCGCTGGAGGAGACGGTCACCCGCGGCGCCACGGTGACGGTGGACATCGCGGTCCCCCTGGACGCCGCACCCGCCGTGGACACGTTGCGGCGCGTGTTCGAACACGGTGACGCGGCGGCGCAGCTGGGCTCCCTGCTCACCCTCCCGGCCCCGCCGCACGTACGAAGCCACCGCCAGTGGCTGCTCGACCAGCTGGTCACCCAGCTCTCCGGAGGCCCGCCCACCGCGTGGACGCTGCAACCGGGCGGCCCGGACGCGACGTCGGTGGAACTTACGCCGTGGGACGCCGGTGACGTGGCGGACAACAGCGCGCCGACGGTCGCCGCCGACGACGACGGCCGGATCATCGCGGCCAACGCCGCCCTGGCCGATCTGCTGGGATGGCAGAGCGACGAGCTGATCGGCCGGCCGCTGGCCGTGCTCATCCCCGACCACCTGCGCGAGCGCCACCGGGCCGGATTCACCGCCCTGCGGCTGACCGGCCGCTCCCGCATCATGGGCCGCTCCATCCCGCTGCCCGCACTGCACCGCGACGGCGGCCTCGTCCACGTGCGGCTGCATGTGCGAAGCCATGAGGCGGTGGACGGCCGCACGGTCCGGGTCGGCCAGTTCATGCCCGCGGTGACGGCGCCCGGCGAGCACCGGCCGGTGGCACCACCCCCGCCTCAGCCTTCGGTGCGGCTGCACACCGGCGCGGCGGCGCCGGTGTCCAGTGGCGAGGAGGCGACCCGGGCGTGGCAGCGGCTGACCCTGCTGGCGGACACCGCCGGCGCGCTGTCGAGCACCCTCGACCTGCGGGAGGGGCTGCGCCGCGTGTGCCGCGTCCTGACCCGGGAGATGGCCGACTGGTGCGTGGTGGACCTGCTGGACGAGCACGGGGACGCCGAACGCGTCTGCGTCGTCCACCGCGAGCCGCACGCCCTGAACGGCGGGGTTGACCTCGGCAGACTGCCCTCGGTGTCCGAGAACGCGAAGGGACCGCTGGCACGGGTCCTGCGCGGCGCGGGACCCCTGCTGATCACCGACATCCCCACCCCGGACCAGGCCGAGAACGCCCTGGACGCCCGGCAGCTGCGACTGTTCGAGCAGCTGGACGCGCACAGCACGATCATGGCTCCGCTGCGGGCCCGCCGCGAGGTGCTGGGCGCCCTGATCGTCGTACGCACCGGACACGACGCCCCCTTCACCGAACAGGACGCGCTCCTCGTCGCCGACCTCGTGGAAGGCATCTCACTGAGTGTCGACAACGCCCGTCTGTACCAGCACACCCGGACCGCGGCCGAACGCCTGCAACGCTCGCTACTGCCCCGCCTCCCGCACATCCCGTCCATGGAGATCACCGCCCGGTACGCCCCGTCCAGCACCACCGCCCAGATCGGCGGCGACTGGTACGACGCCTTCACCCTGCCCGACGGCGACACGGCCCTGGTCATCGGAGACGTGGCCGGGCACGACCTGACCGCCGCCGTGACCATGAGCCAGCTGCGCAACATGCTCCGCGGCATCGCCGTCGACTGCCAGGACCAGCCCTCGGAGGTCCTGCGCCGCCTCGACCTCGCGACCCTCACCCTCTCCCCGCACTCCACCGCGACCTGCGCCTACGCCGTCGTCAAGGGCCCGCACAGCGGCCCCTGGGAAGTGCACCACTCGTCCGCCGGCCACCTTCCCGTGCTGCTGACGTATCCCGACGGCGACACCCGCTACCTGGACTCCGCCTCCGGTCTCCTCATCGGCGTGGACAGCACCCTGCCCAGACCCACCGCCCGCGACCCGCTGTCGCCCCACTCCACCCTGCTCATGTACACCGACGGGCTGATCGAACGCCCCGGAGAATCACTCAGCGACTCCCTGGCACGCCTGCGCCGGCACACCGCCGCCCTGGCCCGGGCCCCCCTCGACGTCTTCTGCGACGAACTCATCCTCAGCCTCGGTGCCGGCAGCACCGACGACATCGCCCTCCTCGCCCTGCGTCCCACCCCGCCCTCCCTCTGACGCGCCACCTCCGTCAGGCGTCCGCGAGCAGCGGGTCGTACGGGGTGTTCGTGCGGCGGCCCGACATGAAGGAGAGGAAGTCGCTGACGAAGGCGCTGCGGCTGTAGGTGCCGTCGGTGGTGGCGAGGTCGCGGTGGAAACCGGTGCGAAAGAGCGCCCGGTGTTCCTCGGCGTCGATGGTTCCGCTGCCGTCCTTGTCCGTGGCGTCGAAGAGGACCTCGGCCACGCGGATGAGCGCGGGACCGGCGAGCGAGGGCACGGCCGCGGCGTACTCGTCGGCGCTGACGCGGCCGTCGCCGTCGGTGTCCAGAGCGGCCTGGAGCTCGCGCTACCAGGCGGCGAAGGCGTCGTAGAGGCGGGTCTCCTCGGGTTCGTCCAGGTCGAGGCGGGTGGCCAGCTCGCGTGCCATGGCGGCGAGATCGGGCCAGTCGAGGTGGCCGTCGCCGGTCTGGTCCAGCACCTGACGGAAGAACTCCTGTGCTGAGCGCCGGCCTTCTTCGGCGGCCGCCGACGGGCCGGTGCCGGGACCGGGGTCACCGCCACCGGTCAGCGGGGTCAGCAGACGGAGCAGTGCCGCCGCCCGCTTCATGCGCGCCCGCAGCGCGGTCACGGTCCGGGCGCGGGGGTCGTCGCTGTCGGGTGACAGGGAGAGGGTCTCGATGATGGTTTCGGCGTTGATCCAGCCCTGGGGCAGGAAACGGGTGAGCCCGGCGGCGAGGTAGGCGCCCTGCATGAGGGTGGTCGCCCCGGGCATCTCGGGCAGGCCGGCCCGGCGCCGGTAGGGTTCGGGAAGCGAGGCGACGGTGATCGCGCCGAGCACGGGGCCGACGACGGCCCGGCCCGCGGCCCACAACGCCGGTGCGCCGTCGAGCAGCGCGGGAGCGGGCAGGTGGTCGAAGAGGCGGTAGAGGATGACGCGGGCCGCCTCGGTGTTCTCCAGCTCGTTCTCGACGACCCTGTCGAAGTACCGCCAGAAGTCCCGCAACTCCGCGGGCAGTTCATCGGCGTCGCCGTCGAGCGCGGCGAGGAACATGCGGTACTCGCCGTACATGCGCTCCACGATGTCCGGTTCGAGCGGCTGGCCGCTCAGCCGGCACATGGTGACAGCGCTGTCGAAGAGGGTGGCCACCACCCAGGCGCGGGCCGGGCGGTCCATGGCGTCGTAGGCGCGCCCGCGGGAGTCGGAGCCGCTCATGCGGGCGTGCAGCCGGTTGAGGCGGGCGGCCTCCCTCGCGCGTGACGCCGGGTCGGCGTCGAACATGCGCCGCATGCTGAGGAAGGTGTTGCGCAGGCGACGCCAAGGGTGGGCCATGAAGGTGGAGTTGTCGGCGAGCGCGGCACCGATCTGCGGGTGGGCGGCCTCCAGCACGGTGGCGCGGATCATGGCGAGCGCCCAGCGCGGGTCGTCGAAGAGGGCGCGGAACTGTGAATCCGCACCGAACAGGTCCGCTGCGGCGGTTTCGTGCGCCCCGGGGGGCGCGTGGGACGCGGGGGTTTGCGGGATCTCGGGGCTCTCGGGGGTCATGACGGATCTCCCGTGGTCTGGGGCGGCACGCCGCCGAAGCGGCGGTCACGGCGCCGGTAGGTGTGCAGGCAGGCAAGGAAATCGGGGGCGCGGAAATCCGGCCAGAAGACCTCGGGGAAGATCCATTCGGCGTAGGCCACCTGCCAGAGCATGAAGTTGGAGATGCGCTGCTCGCCGGAGGTGCGGATGACGAGGTCCACGTCGGGGGTGTCGGGGAACGGCAGATGGTTCGCGAAGAGCCGCTCGGTGACCTCCTCGGCCGGTGTCCCACTGCGGATGAGCGATCTGGCGGCCTCGACGATGTCCTGGCGTCCGCCGTGGTCGAAGGCGACGGTCAGCGTCATGCCGCGGTTGCCGGCGGTCACCGTCGCCAGGTCCTCGAAGTCGCGGGCCAGCGCGCGGGGGATGCGGGGGTCCGCGGCGCCGAGGAAGCGGCAGCGGATATTGCGGGCGAGCAGCAGCGGCGCGTGCTTGCGCACCACCTGTCGCACCAGGCGCATCAAGTAGTCGACCTCTCCGCCCGGCCGGTTCCAATTCTCGGTGGAGAAGGCGTACAGGCTCAGCCAATCGACCCCGGCTGCCCGGGCCGCCTCGATGATGTCGATGACGGTGGTCTCCGCGGCACGGTGGCCCGCGGTGCGGGGGAGTGCGCGCCGCTGGGCCCACCGGCCGTTGCCGTCCATCACGCAGGCCACGTGCCGCGGCACCGCACGCGCCGTCACGGCCACCCCGCATCGCTCATCCACGTGCCCTTTCGCAGGCTCCCGTCACCGGAGTCTGACGGAGCCGAAGGGGATCGGCCGCCGAACGGGCGGGCCGTCACCCTTGACTCATCTGCCCGATTACCCGGCCGTGGGGGAGGCCGTGGCCCGTGACCGTCACCGGGACACAGGCGCGACGGGAAGAGTCTTCCAAGAGACAGTAAGAAATCTGCAATCCAGTATCTGAATATTGCGCTCCGGCGTCGAAGTCATTACGGTCCCCCTTGCGCCGACACCGCCGCTCCTCTCCGCGCCGGCTCCTGCGCCCCGCGCTCAGCCCCGTGCTCCACCGCTCACTGATCCGCAGCTCCAACGCAGCGTTGCGTCCGGCCCGCGGTGCCGACGGCCCGATCCGGCTTACCCGTCCCCCCAAGGAGCTCAGGTGGTTCAGTCGTTCAGAGGTCTCAGACGGTGGCTCGCCCTGACGGTGAGCGCCTCGACGCTGGTGGCCGCAGGCGCGTTCGCGGCCACCGCGCCCGCGTCCGCGGCGGCGTCCGCGGCGACCGGCGGCACCGGCGCCGATCTGCCCTACGTCGAAGTGCAGGCGGAGAACTCCGCCACCAACGGCACGGTGATCGGGCCGAGTTACACCCAGGGCCAGCTCGCCGACGAGGCCTCGTACCGCAAGGCCGTGACCCTCAAGGGCAGTGGCCAGTACGTCACCTTCACCACCCCGGTCGCCACCAACTCGTTCGACTTCCGCTACAGCATCCCGGACACCGCGGGCGGTTCGGTCTACACCGCTCCGCTGTCGCTGTACGTGAACGGCGTCAAGCAGAGCGACTTCACCCTCACCAACGCCTACAGCTGGTACTACGGCAGCTACCCCTTCACCAACACACCGGGCAGCAACCCGCACCACTTCTACGACGAGGCGCACCGCCTCTTCCCGACGACCTACCCGGCCGGTACCACCTTCCAGCTGAAGGTCGACGCGAACGCCACCGCCTCCTCGTACACGATCGACCTCGCCGATTTCGAGCAGGTCGGCGCGGCTCTCACCCAGCCCTCCGGCTCGGTCTCCGTCGTCGCGCAGGGCGCGGACGCGAGCGGTGTCAAGGACTCGACCGATGCCTTCAACTCCGCCGTCCGGGCAGCCGGTTCGGGGGGCACGGTCTGGATACCGCCGGGCACGTTCAAGATCCCGGGCCACATCGCGGTCGACGACGTGACCGTGGCCGGGGCCGGCATGTGGTACTCGACGGTCACCGGCGCGGCCCCCGGTTTCTACGGCAAGTCGGCGCCGTCACCGAGCACCGACGTCCACCTCCGGAACTTCGCGATCTTCGGCGACGTACAGGAACGCGACGACAGCGCCCAGGTCAACGCGGTCGGCGGCGCGATGAGCAACTCGTCCGTGTCGAACCTGTGGATCGAGCACGTGAAGGTCGGCGCCTGGATGGACGGGCCGATGGACAAGCTGACGCTCAGCGGGCTGCGCATCCGCGACACGACCGCCGACGGCGTCAACTTCCACGGCGGCGTCACCAACTCCACGGTCACCAACAGCGACATCCGCAACACCGGTGACGACGCCATCGCGACCTGGGCCGACTCCGCGCTCGGCGCCGACGCCTACGACACCATCTCCCACAACACCGTCCAGCTGCAGATCCTCGCCAACGCCATCGCCATCTACGGCGGCCACGACAACACCGTCAGCGGCAATCTCGTCAAGGACACCGGGCTCGCGCAGGGCGGCGGCATCCACGTCGGCCAGCGCTTCAACTCCACCCCCGTGGGCACCACGACGATCTCCGACAACACGATTGTGCGGGCGGGAAGCCTCGACCCGAACTGGCAGTTCGGCGTCGGCGCTCTCTGGTTCGACGGCAGCCAGGGCGCCATCACCGGCCCGGTCAACGTGACCAACGCGCTGATCCAGCAGAGCCCGTACGAGGCCGTGCAGTGGGTCGAGGGGACCATCAGCGGCGTCAACCTCAAGAACGTCACCATCCAGGGCACCGGCACCTTCGCTCTACAGGAACAGACCGGTGGCGCGGCCGGCTTCACGAACGTCACGGCGACGGGCGTCGGCGCCTCCAGCCCCGTCTACAGCTGCGAGGGCGACAACTTCAAAGTCACCGACGGCGGCGGCAACTCCGGCATCAGCGGCACCCCGGTCTGCGGCCCCTGGCCGGCGCCCGACTACCCGCCCTACCCCGCCGAGGGCGTCAGCGCCTCACCGGGCGCCCTCGACTTCGGCGCCGTGGCGAGCGGGGCGACCAGCGCCCCGCAGACGGTGACCGTCTCCAACCCGACCGGCTCGGCCGCCGCCGTCTCCTCCATCGCGGCGAGCGGCGACTTCGCCCAGACCAACACCTGTGGCTCGGCCATCGCCGCGCACGGCTCGTGCACGGTGAGCGTCACCTTCAAGCCGGCCGCGACCGGCTCCCGCAGCGGCACGCTGACCGTGAACGCGGGCGGCGTCACCGACACCGTGGCCCTCTCCGGCACCGGCACCGCGCCGGGCCCGGTCGTCTCGGCCGCACCGGGCAGCCTCTCGTACCCGGCGACCGCCGTCGGCGCCACGGCGACCGCGCAGACCGTCACCCTCACCAACTCCGGCACCAGCGCGGCCACCGTCTCCTCGGTCGCGGCGAGCGGTGACTTCACGCAGACCAACAACTGCACGTCCATCGCGGCCGGCGGCTCGTGCGCGGTGACCGTCACCTTCAAGCCCACCGCCGGCGGTCCCCGCACCGGCACCCTCACCGTCAGCGGCAACGCCAACAACAGTCCCACCAAGGTGTCCCTCAGCGGCACCGGCGTCGACAGCTCCACCAACATCGCGGCCGGCCGCAGCGCGTCCGCAAGCGCCAGCAACAGCCCCTACGTCCCCGGGAACCTGACCGACTCCGACGCCTCCAGCTACTGGGAGAGCGCCACCTCCTTCCCGCAGTGGGCGCAGGTCGACCTCGGAAAGTCCTGGAGCGTCGGCAAGGTCGTCCTCAAGCTGCCGCCGTCCGCCGCCTGGGCCACCCGCTCGCAGACCCTGTCGCTCCAGGGCTCGACGGACGGCTCCTCCTTCACCACCCTCAAGGCAGCGGCCGCCTACACCTTCGACCCCGCCTCCGGCAACACCGTCACCCTCACGTTCCCCGCGGCCAACGCCCGCTACGTCCGGGCCACCATCACCGCCAACACCGGCTGGGGCGCGGGCCAGCTCTCCGAGTTCCAGATCTTCCCCGGCGGCGGCACCTCACCGGCGGCCGGCCTCGACGCCTCACCGACCTCCCTGGCCTTCGCGAGCACGGCGCCCGGCGGCACCAGCGCCGCGCAGACCGTGCGGGTCACCAACTCCGGTGACGCGTCCGCGGCGATCTCCTCCGTGGCCGCCACCGGCGACTTCGCCCAGACCAACACCTGCGGATCGGCGCTCGCCGCCGGTGCCTCCTGCACCATCAGCGTCACCTTCAAGCCGACCGCGCCCGGCACGCGTACCGGCACCCTCACCGTCAACAGCTCCGCGGCCAACAGCCCGTTGACCGTGGCCCTGTCCGGTACGGGATCCGGCTCGGCCGGCACCAACCTCGCGGCGGGCCGCCCGACCTCCGAGTCGAGCCACGCCGACGTCTACCCGTCGTCCCACGTCACCGACGGCAGCCAGAACACATACTGGGAGAGCGCCGGCAACGCCTTCCCGCAATGGGTGCAGGTCGACCTGGGCGCGAACAGGAGCGCGAGCCGCGTCGTTCTCCAGCTCCCCGCGACCTGGGGGGCCCGCAGCCAGACCCTGTCCCTGGCCGGCAGCACCGACGGCACGACCTTCACCACCGTCAAGGCGTCCGCCGCCTACTCCTTCACCCCGTCCGCCGACAACACCCTCACCCTCACGTTCCCCGCGACGAGCCGGCGCTACTTCCGGCTGAACTTCACGGCGAACACCGGTTGGCCCGCCGGTCAGCTCTCGGAGTTCCAGGTCTGGGACTCCTGACGCCACCACCCCTGGCCCGGCGCCGCGCGCATGCGCCGGGCCGGGGGACGGGGCGTCAGCGGGGTGAGGCCAGCAGCGGATAGTGGTCGGAGAGGTCGGTGTAGGTGTAGATCTTGCCCCAACTCGACACGGTCCAAGGGGCGCTGTGCGCGGCGATCACCTCGTTGTCCCAGCGGGCCGGGCGGGCGTGCCCTTGCCTGAACAGCACGTGGTCGAGGTCCTCGCGCGGGTCGTCGGGGTAGCGGTAGCGGGCGACGGAGTTGTCCTGGGTGTCGAAGGAGTAGGCGTGTCCGGTACGGCTGTCGGGGGCCGCCAGACCGGCGTTCGCGAGCATCGAGGCGTACTCCGGGCCGTGCGAGTCGACGTTCATGTCCCCGGCGACGATCACCTCCTCGCCGGCGGGGATGCCGCGCGCGGCGAGGAAGGCCGCGATGGCCCGGAACTGCCCGGCGCGGTCGGCCTGCGCCTCACCGTCGCCGCAACCGGAGTCGGTCGACTGCGTGTGCGTCCCGACGACATGCACCTTGGCGCCGTTCACGTCGAGAACCGCGTAGACGAACCCCTTGTTCGACCACCGGTCGGAGCCGCAGGCGTCCTTGTAGACGTACTGCTCCTTACGCACGATCGGCCACTTGCTGAGGAGCGTGACGCCACCGTCCTCCGGCGTGGTCGAGGAGTACGCCCCGCTCGTGGCGTCCCACCCGCTCGTGCCGCGTCCGACGACGGGAGTCTGGTAGGGGTAGGCGCCGGACGCCGCGCGCTTGAGGATGTCCGAGGCGGAGTTGTCGAAGGCCTCCTGGAGTACGACGACGTCATTGCCCCGGAAGAACGACGCCCGGGGAATCTCGGTCGCGCGGTGCTCCTGACCCCAGTTGGGATACAGGGTCTGGCTCATCAGGAACGTGTTGTACGTCAGCACGCGCAGCGCTGGAGCCGCCGCCCCCGCATGGGCGCCGGGCGCCCCGGCCGCGACCGCGACCAAGGCGATGAACGCGGCCGGAAGGGTTTGGCGCAGGCGGTGGTGCGGGGGACGCGGCACGGCAACTCCTGGTGGTGGGGGCCTGTTGAGGTCGGTGGATCCCGGCCCGGGGTGCTAGAAGAACCCGAGCTTCTGTGGACTGTAGGAGACCAGGAGGTTCTTCGTCTGCTGGTAGTGCTCCAGCATCATCTTGTGGTTCTCCCGCCCGGTCCCCGACTGCTTGTAGCCGCCGAACGCCGCGTGTGCCGGGTACGCGTGGTAGCAGTTGGTCCAGACGCGGCCCGCCTGGATCGCGCGGCCCGCTCGGTAGGCCGTGTTCATGTCGCGGGTCCAGACGCCCGCGCCGAGGCCGTACAGGGTGTCGTTGGCGATGGTGATGGCGTCGTCGAAGTCGGTGAACGAGGCGACCGAGACGACCGGACCGAAGATCTCTTCCTGGAAGACGCGCATGCGGTTGGCGCCCTCGAAGATGGTGGGCTGGACGTAGTAGCCGCCCGCCAGTTCGCCGTCGTGCTCGACGCGCCGGCCGCCGGTGAGGACCTTCGCGCCCTCCTGCCGGCCGATGTCCAGGTACGAGAGGATCTTCTCGAGCTGGTCGTTGGAGGCCTGGGCGCCGATCATCGTGTCGGTGTCCAGGGGGTGGCCCGGCGTGATGGCCTCGGTGCGGGAGATGGCCGCTTCGAGGAACTCGTCGTAGTGGCCCTGCTGGATCAGCGCGCGGGACGGGCAGGTGCAGACCTCGCCCTGGTTGAGGGCGAACATCGTGAAGCCTTCGAGGGCCTTGTCGCGGAAGTCGTCGTCCTGGGCCCAGACGTCGTCGAAGAAGAGGTTCGGGGACTTGCCGCCGAGTTCGAGGGTGACCGGCTTGATGTTCTCGGACGCGTACTGCATGATCAGCCGGCCCGTCGTCGTCTCGCCGGTGAACGCCACCTTCGCCACCCGCGGACTGGACGCGAGCGGCTTGCCCGCCTCGACGCCGAAGCCGTTGACGATGTTGACGACGCCCGGCGGGATCAGGTCCGCGATCAGGCTCATCCAGAAGTGGATCGACGCGGGCGTCTGCTCGGCCGGCTTGATGACGACCGCGTTCCCGGCCGCGAGCGCCGGCGCCAGCTTCCACGTCGCCATCAGGATGGGGAAGTTCCACGGAATGATCTGCGCGACGACACCGAGCGGCTCGTGGAAGTGGTACGCGACCGTGTCGTCGTCGAGCTCCGAGAGGCTGCCCTCCTGGGCGCGGACGGCGCCCGCGAAGTAGCGGAAGTGGTCGATGGCCAGCGGGATGTCGGCGGCGAGGGTCTCCCGGACCGGCTTGCCGTTCTCCCAGCTCTCGGCGACGGCGAGCTCGTCGAGGTGCTGCTCCATCCGGTCGGCGATCTTCCACAGGACGTCGGCCCGGGCGCCGGGGGAGGTGCGGCCCCAGCCGGGCGCGGCGGCGTGCGCGGCGTCGAGGGCGCGCTCGACGTCCTCGGCGGTGCCCCGTGCGATCTCCGTGAACGGCTGCCCGTTGACCGGACTCGGGTTCTCGAAGTACTGACCGCGGGCCGGCGGCACGTACTCCCCGCCGATGAAGTGGTCGTAGCGGGCCTGGTAGGAGACGAGGGAGCCCTGCGTGCCGGGCGCGGTGTAACGGGTCATCGTGGCTGGCCTCCGGTGCGGGCCGCCCGCCGTCGGGCAGCCGTCCGCGCGGAAGGCTAGGCACCGGGACGTTGCGGCTACGTTGCGTACGGCGCGCGCTGCTCCTCGTCGAGCGCGGCGAGGCGGGCCAGGATCTGCGGGGTGGGGCGCGCCGCCGCCAGTGCCTGCCAGACGCCGAGGTCGTCCTCGCCCCACGGCGCGTGCGCCCAGTCCGCGAGCAGATCCGGGTCGCCGCGCGCGACCAGCGCCGCCCGCAGCCCGTCGGCCAGCCGGCGCCGGATCCGGGCCACCGCCGGGGCCCGGGAGGACGGGAGCAGCGGGCCCGCGTACGCGGCGGACGCCGCCGTCACCGCGCCCGAACCGAGCCGCCGCTCGACCGTCGTCAGGTCCGAGTCGACCGGTACGGCGAGGCGGTAGGGGCGCGAGGCCAGGACGTCGGGGCCCACCACCCGGCGCAGGCGGGCCAGTTCGGCCCGGAGCGTCACCGGCGTGACCGACTCGTCCTCGTACAGGCCGCACAGCAGTTCGTCGCCGGTCAGGCCCTCCGGGTGGTGGGAGAGGAGGACGAGCAACTCGCTGTGGCGGCGGCTGAGCCGGGTCTGCGCGCCGGCGCCGGTGAGCAGCAGCGCCTCGTCACGGCCGAGCGCGCTCAGGTGCAGGCGGGGTCCGGCCGCGGGACGGGGTACGAGCAGTGCCAGCTGGGACTCGGCGGCGCGCGCGACTGCCTGCACGAAGGCCAGGCTGTGCGGATGCGCGAGCCGGTCCCCGCCGGTGATGTCGACGGCACCGAGCAACCGCCCCGAGCGCGGATCGTGCACGGGGGCCGCGGCGCAGGTCCACGGCTGGACCCGGCGGATGAAGTGCTCGGCGGCGAACACCTGCACCGCCCGGTCCACGGCGACCGCCGTACCCGGCGCGTTCGTCCCCACCGCCGACTCCGACCAGCGGGCGCCCGGCACGAAGTTCATGCCGACCGCCCGCCGCCGGGTGGCCGGATGGCCCTCGACCCACAGCAGCCGGCCCTGTGCGTCGCAGACGGCCAGGAGATGTTCCCCGTCGGTGGCGAACGTGCCCATCAACTCGCGGAACAGCGGCATCACGCGGGCCAGGGGATGGTCCGCGCGGTACGCCCCGAGGTCGCCGTCGGCCAGCTCGACCGCCGCCGAGGCGTCCGGGCTGACGTGCGCGCCCGCCGACCGGCGCCAGGAGTCGGCGACGACCGGGCGCACCGGGTGGACGACCGTGCCGGTCTCGGTGAACCGGTCGTGGGCGCGGCGCACCGTCCGGACCCGCTCGCAGGGATCGGTGCCCGGTTCCAGTGCGACCCAGGGATCGGTCAACTCGGCCTCCAGGACGGCGATGCGGTGGGGCCATCGTCGCCCCGGTGGTGCCGGCCGACAAGGAGCGGGACACGGATCGCCCGAGGTGGCACATGCCGTCCGTGACGGGAACCGGGACCGCCCAGTGTCAGGAACGGGCCGGACCTCGGCCACGCCGCCCGGCTGCGGAGGGTGTCAGGCGAAGTTGACCATCCGGATGTAGCGCGACCAGTCCCAGTACGGGCCCGGGTCGGTGTGATCGGTCCCGGGCACCTCGACATGGCCGAGGATGTGCGCGCGGTCCATCGGGATGCCGTACCGCGCGCAGACCGAGGCCGTCAGGGCCGCCGACTTCTCGTACATGGCGTCGGTGAAGTACTCGGGCTTGTCGACCCAGCCCTCGTGCTCGATGCCGATGCTGCGGGTGTTGTAGCCCCAGTTGCCCGCGTGCCAGGCGACGTTCTTCTCGCGCACGCACTGGGCGATGTGCCCGTCGGAGGAGCGCACGAGGTAGTGGATGGAGACCTGCTTGGCCGGGTTCTGGAAGATCTTGACGGAGTCCGCGTACGTCTCCTGCGTGACGTGGATGATGACGCGGTCGACGCGGTAGGTCGACGGGCGGCTGGACACCGTGTAGTTGGAGGTGCTGGCGGGGACGGACTCGGCCGACGGGTAGTCGACGGCCGCGGCCTGGGCGCCGGCCCGGCCCGCGGGCAGCAGCACACCCGGGACGGCGGCCAGCGCACCGGCCTGGAGCAGACGGCGGCGGCTGGGGTGGGGGAGGTGTCTTGCGCGGTCCATGACGATCCTGCCTCTCTGGACGAACGGCATGACGACGGGCGTCGGACGGTGGGGGGAACCGGAGCGGGCGCGCGGCCGCACGGCGAGCGTTCTCGGGTCGGTTCGCCCGGCTCACGTTACGGGCCCCGCCGGGGAGGGCGGAAGAGGACGCGGCGCACCTGTGGACAACCCACGAGATGTGAACAACCGCACGTCAGAGGTCCGAACCACTGGCATCCGGAACGCGGAGTACGCGCCCGGAGCCCGCCGCGCGTCCACCGGCGCCGTACGTGCCTGACGCCCCGCAGGGCCCGCCCGGCGCCGTGTCACGCCTCCTGCGTCACGCCCATCGGATCGTCGAGCACCGCTCGCACCACGGAGTGCGCCGCGCCGAGCAGGGGGCCGTCCGAGCCGAACCGGGAGACGGCGACCCCGTCCGCGGGCGTCGCCGTACGGCGCGTCAACTCCCGCTCCAGGGACGGAAGCAGCCACGGCGCCAGGCGGGAGAGCGCGCCGCCCAGGACCACCGCGCGCGGGTCGAGCAGGTTCACCGCGCCGGTCAGCGCGATGCCCAGTGCGGTACCGGCGTCGCGCAGCGCGCGGCGGGTGTCCGCGTCGCCCGCCGCGGCCCGTTCGGCGAGCAGGTTCACCCGGTCCGCACCCGGTGCGACACCCGCCGCACGCAGCACCGCCTCCTCACCCGCGTACTGCTCCAGACAGCCGCGCCCGCCGCACGGGCAGGCCGGGCCCTCGGGGCGGACCGGCACATGGCCCAGCTCCCCGGCGAACCCGCGCGTGCCGCGCAGCAGGTGGCCGTCGACGACGAGGGCCGCGCCGATGCCGATCTCCGCCGACACGTGCAAGAAGTCGGCGGGGGCGTCGGTGGCGAGCCAGAGTTCGGCCAGAGCGCCGAAGTTCGCCTCGTTGTCGACGCGCAACGGGATGCCGTCCGGCAGCAGCGCGGCCACGTCCGTGTCGTGCCAGTCCAGGTTCGGGGCGCGGACGACGGTGTGGGTGCCGCGCGCGACCAGGCCGGGGACCGCGACGGCCAGCCCCGCGGGCCGCAGCCCCTCGGCGGTGGCTGCCTCGCTCACCTCGCGCACCAGCGCGGCGAGATCGGTCAGGACGGGGCGTGGCGCGCGCCCCCGGTTGCCGGTCCGCAACTCGGCGCGGGCCCGTACCTCGCCGCGCAGGTCCACCGCGCACACGGCGAGATGGTCGACGCCCACCTCGGCGCCGAGCCCGGCCGGGCCCCGGCCGCTGACCGCGAGCGCGGAGCCGGGGCGGCCGACGCCACCGGGCCGCTGCGGCCCCAGCTCCTCCAGCAGCCCCGCCCGGATCAGCTCGTCGACGAGCGTGGAGACGGCGGCCCGGGTCAACCCGATGTGCCCCGCCACCGCGGCCCGGGACAGCGGGCCCTCACCGGCGACCGCGTACATCACACGGGACAGGTTGCGGCGTCGCATGCCCTGCTGGGTGTCGGGCGTCCCCGGGCGGGGCCGGTGCAGTGGTGCGGTCATGGGGTCATGTTCCCAGTGAGTGTGCGGGGGGACGCGCGCAGGTCGGCCGGGCGGCCCCGACCGCGCGTCGGGTGGGCGGGCCGTCGTGCTCGGTGGGCGCGGGCCGGGTGGCGGGGCCATCGTGCTCGGTGGTCGTGCGTGGGGTGGTCGGGCCGTGGTGCCCTGTGGCCGCGTATCGGGTGGGCGGGTCGTCGTGTCCGGGAGCCGGGCAGCGGGTGGCCGACCGCAGCGCCCGCGGGCCACAGCGCCCCGTGACCGCGCACCGGGCGCCCGGGCCACCGCGCGCCCGGCGACTGAGCACCAGGCGGCTGGACCACCGGGCACCCGGCGACCGAGCACTGGGCGGCTGGGCCACCGGGCACCCGGCGACTGAGCACCAGGCGGCTGGACCACCGCGCGCCCGGCGACCGAGCCCCAGGCGGCCGGGCCACCGGGCACCCGGCGACTGAGCCCCAGGCGGCTGGACCACCGGGCACCCGGCGAACGAGCACTGGGCGGCTGGGCCACCGGGCACCCGGCGACCGAGCCCCAGGCGGCTGGACCACCGGGCACCCGGCGACCGAGCACCAGGCGGCTGGACCGCCGTGCCCCGCGACCACGCACCAGATGGCCAGACCACCGCATCCGGCGACCACGCACCGGGCGGGCCGGACCACCGCACCCCGCAACCGCGCACCGGGCGCCCGGGCCACCGCCGCCCCGCGAGCACGGGAACCCCGCCCCGCGACCCCAAGGGCCCCACCCCGCAATCGACAGAGCCCCGGCCCCCCTCCAACAACGAACCCCCTCACCAGCACCCCGCGACCCGCCCCCTCACGCCCCCTCCAACAACGACGCCGCCCCCGCCAACACCCCCGAAATCCGCTCCAGCGCCGCCTCGTCCCGCTGAACGGCGTCGAGGACCGGCCCCCGCGCGGTGTCCCAGCGGCGGGCGACCGCGGCCGGGTCCTCGCCGGTCAGCAGGCCCGCGGCCTGCGCGGCGGCGCCGAGGGCCACCAGTTCACGGGCCTCGGGGACCTGGACCGGCCGTCCCGACAGGCGTCGTACCGTCTGCTGCCAGGCCGTGCCGCGCGCGCCGCCGCCGATGAGCAGCAGGGGAGCGGTCCGGTCGGCGTCCTCGTCCAGGACCCGGTCGAGGGCGCCGAGCAGCGCGTGCACCGCCCCGTCGTACGCCGCCTGGAGCAGCTGTCCGCCCGTCGTGTCGTGCCGCAACCCCGTCAGCAGGCCGGAGGCATGGGGGAGGTCGGGGGTCCGCTCACCGTCCAGGTACGGCAGGATCGTGGCGCCGCCGCCCTCCTCGACCGCCTCGCGGTCGAGGCCGAGCAGGGCCGCGATCCGGTCCACGGCGAGGGTGCAGTTCAGGGTGCAGGCGAGCGGCAGCCAGTCCCCGTGGGCCGCGGCGAACCCGGCGACGGTCCCGCTCGCGTCCGTGGGCCGGCGCCGCGACACCGCGTACACCGTGCCCGAGGTGCCCAGGCTCAGCACGGGCGTGCCCGGCAGCAGCCCGAGGCCGAGCGCGGCCGCCGCGTTGTCCCCGGTGCCCGCGGCCACCAGCGTGCCCGGGGCGAAGGGGAGTTCGCCCGCGGCGGCGTGGACCGTGCCCGCGACCTCGCCGGGGCGGACCACCCTCGGCAGCAGCGCCGGATCGAGTCCGACCCGGCCGAGCACGTCCTCGTCGTAGGCCTCGGTCGCCGACGCCCACCAGCCGGTGCCGGACGCGTCACCGCGGTCTGTGGTGCCCGTGCCGGTCAGCCGGCCCGTCAGGTAGTCGTGGGGCAGCCGCACCGCCGCGGTCGCCCGGACGGCCTGCGGCTCGTGCTCGGCCAGCCACGCCCACTTCGCCACCGTGAACGAGGCGCCGGGCACGCTGCCGAAGCGCTCGGCCCACACCCGTGCCCCGCCCAGCTCGTCGGTCAGGCGCCGGGCCTGCGGCGCGGAGCGCACGTCGTTCCAGAGCAGCGCGGGGCGCACCGGCCGGCCGGCCGCGTCGAGCGTGACGAGCCCGTGCTGCTGCCCGCCGACGGAGACGGCCGCCGCCCGCCGCGCCGCGTCACCGCACTGGGCGAGCGCCGAGCACAGCGCGGCGTACCACTCCTCGGGGTCGCTCTCGCGGCCCGCGCCCGAGGTCACCGTGTGCGGCGCCTGCCCGCTGGCCACGACCGCGCCCGTGGCGGCGTCGACGACCAGGGCTTTCGTGGACTGCGTGGAACTGTCCACCCCGACGACGAAGGGTCCATCGGCAGCTGACATGCGGCTCTCCTGATCTTCCGGCGGTCCCGGGACCGGGACGTAGGCGAGAAGGTCCGATCCGGGCCGGCTCTTCCCAGCGGCGTGCCTGCATACTAATTTGTAAAGTGCCATGACGAAATAGGCGGGCGGCACGACATTGCCATGTCCGCGAACGGCGAGGGAGCCGCAAGATGACGTACCAGCCCACCCCCGAGGACAAGTTCAGCTTCGGTCTGTGGACCGTCGGCTGGCAGGGACGCGACCCGTTCGGCGACGCCACCCGGCCCGCGCTCGACCCGGTCGAGTCCGTGCGGCGCCTGGGCGAGCTCGGCGCGTACGGCGTCACGTTCCACGACGACGACCTGATCCCCTTCGGGTCCTCCGACACCGAGCGCGAGTCCCACGTCAAGCGCTTCCGCCAGGCCCTGGACGCCGCGGGCATGGTCGTGCCGATGGCCACGACGAACCTCTTCACCCACCCGGTCTTCAAGGACGGCGGCTTCACCGCCAACGACCGCGACGTACGCCGCTACGCGCTGCGCAAGGTGATCCGCAACATCGACCTCGCCGCGGAACTGGGCGCGAAGACGTACGTCGCCTGGGGCGGCCGCGAGGGCGCCGAGTCCGGCGGCGCCAAGGACGTGCGCCTCGCCCTGGACCGGATGAAGGAGGCCTTCGACCTCCTCGGCGAGTACGTGATCGAGCAGGGCTACGACCTCAAGTTCGCCATCGAGCCCAAGCCGAACGAGCCGCGCGGCGACATCCTGCTGCCCACCGTCGGGCACGCCCTCGCCTTCATCGAGCGCCTGGAGCGCCCGGAGATGTACGGCGTCAACCCGGAGGTCGGCCACGAGCAGATGGCGGGCCTCAACTTCCCGCACGGCATCGCCCAGGCCCTGTGGGCGGGCAAGCTCTTCCACATCGACCTCAACGGCCAGCACGGCACCCGCTACGACCAGGACCTGCGCTTCGGCGCGGGCGACCTGCGCGCCGCGTTCTGGCTCGTCGACCTGCTGGAGACCGCGGGCTACGAGGGCCCCCGGCACTTCGACTTCAAGCCGCCGCGCACCGAGGACTTCGACGGCGTCTGGGAGTCCGCCGCGGGTTGCATGCGCAACTACCTGATCCTCAAGGATCGCGCGGCCGCCTTCCGCGCCGACCCCGAGGTGCAG
Organism: Streptomyces sp. NPDC006552; assembly: GCF_040611655.1. Taxonomy (NCBI): domain Bacteria; kingdom Bacillati; phylum Actinomycetota; class Actinomycetes; order Kitasatosporales; family Streptomycetaceae; genus Streptomyces; species Streptomyces sp. NPDC006552. The sequence continues at coordinate 19,272 of NZ_JBEXOS010000067.1, read as the reverse complement.
GAGGCGCTGCGCGCGTCCCGCCTGGACGAACTGGCGCAGCCGACCGCTGCCGACGGGGTCGCCGCGCTGCTCGCGGACAAGAGCGCGTACGAGGAGTTCGACGTCGAGGCCGCCGCCGAGCGCGGCATGGCGTTCGAGCGCCTCGACCAGCTCGCGATGGACCACCTGCTGGCCGCGCGCGGCTGACCCACCGTCCGAAGTCACGCCAGGGGGTCGCGCGCCGGCCCCCTGGGCGAGGAAGCTGGGGGCATGTCCGCGCCCCCGCCGCCCCCGCACCAGCCACCTCCGCCGCCCAGTGACCGGCCGCCCCGGGGCGGCGGGTTCGGCCCGCCCCCCGGCGGGCCGTTCGGCGCTCCGCCGCCCCCGGAGCCCCCGCGCCCGGGGCCGCGCCGCCCGTACGTGTGGATCGCCGTACTGCTCGCCGCCGTGGTGATCGTCGGCGTCGTCGTGCTCGTCATGACACGCTCCTCGGACGGCGACGACAAGCCCTCGCCGGACGGGAGCAGCCGCACCGGCGCGCCCTCACCGTCGCTGAGTCTCCCGAGCGAGCTGCCGAGTGAACTCCCCAGCGCGGTGCCGAGCAAGCTGCCGAGCGAGCTGCCGTCAGGTCTGCCGACCGAGCTGCCGAGCGAACTGCCCAGCGCCTTCCCCAGCGGCCTCCTGCCCAGCGACGTCGCATCCCTGCTGCCCGAACAGGACGGCCCCTGAGCCACCCCGGACACGGGCTTCGCGCGTCGCACCGCCCGAGGGTCCGTTCCGGGGATCGTTCTGAGCGCAGATGATCGATACGATGACGCGCCCGCCGGGGACGGCCGGTGGACCGGGCAGGAGCAACGGGGAGGGCCGGACTCATGCGGCTGCACGTCGACCGGCGCCACACACGCGTGCTGGAACTGCTGCGCGAACGCGGCACGCTGCGCGTCGCCGACCTCGCCCGCGAACTGGACGTCTCCCCGGTCACCCTGCGCCGCGACGTCGAGACCCTCGCCGCCCAGGGCCGCCTCCAGCGCCTGCACGGCGCCGTGGTCTGGCCCGGCGAGACGGCCGAACTCCCGCGGCCCGCCGCGCGGACGGCCGAGGGCGCGGTGATCGGCATGGTGGTGCCGACCACCGAGTACTACTACGCGGAAGTCGTGCGCGGGGCGCGGGAAGCCGTGGAGGAGCGCGGCGCCCGTCTCGTGGTCGCGCTGTCGCGGTACCTGCCGGGCGAGGACTCCGCCCAGGTCGACCGGTTGCTCGCGGCCGGCGCCGACGGGCTGCTCCTGACGCCCAGTTGGGACCGGGGCGTGCCGGGCCCGGGGGAGGGGCTGCGGATCACGGAGCGGCCCGTGCCCACGGTCCTGGTCGAGCGCTCGGCACCGCTCGGCCACCCGGCCGCCGCCCTCGACCGGGTCCGCTCCGACCACGCCCACGGCGCCGCCGAGGCCGTCCGGCACCTGGCCGCGCTCGGCCACCGCACCCTCGTCCTGGTGGCCCAGGAATCGCCCACCACCGCGCAGTTGCGGCGCGGCTTCGAGGCGGCCGTGGCGGCGCTCGGGCTGCGCGCCGCCCCCGGACCGGACCCGGCGCGGGAGCCCGCCGCCACCGAGGCCGAGCGGTTCGAGCGGACCTTCGCCTTCCTGCGCGCGGCCGTCGCGGAGCACGGGGCGAGCGCCGCGGTCCTGCACAGCGACGCCGACGCGATCGTCCTCGTGCCCCGGCTGCGCGCCCACGGCGTCCGCGTCCCCGAGGACCTGTCCGTGATCACGTACGACGACGAGATCGCCGCGCTCGCCGACCTGCCGCTGACGGCGGTCGCCCCGGCCAAGCGGACGGTGGGCCGGCGCGCCGCCGAACTGCTGCTGACCCGGCTCACCGAGGCGCCACAGGCCAGCGAGGCGGGCCAGCACATCGATGTCCTCCCGGAGCTGCGCATGCGGGCCTCGTGCGCCGCGCCGCCGGTCAGCCGAGCCGGACGGTGACCTTCTGCGTGCCGCCGCCCGTCGCGCTCAGGTCGCCGAACGTGAGCCGCAGTTCGCGGCCCGTCCCGGCCGCCGTCACCGACCCCGGCCTGGACGTCACGGACCGCACCCGGCGCCGCCAGACCAGCGTCGCCGCCTTCACCGCGCGGTTCGGGTCGCTCACCGACACCGTCGCCGTACCGTCCCGCTTCTCCTGGACCTGCACGACGAGCGGCGCGTCGACCGTCACCGCGCCGACCGTCCCGGGCTCCCAGAACGTCACCCCGGTGAAGCCCAGTGAGGGCACCCGCACGCCCTGCCGCGCCCCCGAGTTGACGTCGACGGCCAGCCAGTGGCGGTCCGCCGCCCGCGCCGCCGTGCGCCCCTCACTCGCCCCGGGCAGCAGCACGTAGGCGTACGACGCGTCCGCCGGGTCGCTGCCGTGGTCCGCGAGCAGCGTCACGTACCGGCGCGTCACCGGGTCGGCCGCGCCACCGCCGTTGATCGACTTCCACGTGCCCGTACGCTCCTCGCGCAGCGCCGTCAGGGACGTGCCGCCGGGGAAGACGTAGCCGCCGTGCCCCGCGACGTGGGCCCACCGGGCGCGAGGGAACGCCGCGTTCCAGGGATGGCGCGCCGGCTGCGGGCGCCCGTCGATCGTCAGGCGCGCCGTACCGGAGGCCCCCAGATTGCGGCTGTCGACGACGCTCTCCACCCCGGCGCTGTCGGTGCTCGTGATGCCCGCGCCCAGGCACACCACCGCGTCATCGAGGAAGAACCACGACTTCTTCGCCCGCAGCGTCGACGACAGACCCCGCACGTCCTGGGCGAGCACGCCGTAGGTGCCGTCCGTCGCGCCGCCGACCCAGGTCGTGTCGGGTCGCGCCGCGCCCCATGTGCCGCCCTCCCCGTCCGCGAGCGGCTTGCGAGAGACCGTCGTGCCGGGCAGCCGGTAGGGGTCCACGGTCGGCCAGAAGCCGTCGCTGTACTGGCCGCCGCCGGCGCTGTCGCCCTCGGCCCACCACGAGAGCAGCCCCGAACCCGTGTGCCAGCCGCGGACGTTCTCGCCGTTGCCGTTCTCGTAGAAGGTGATCGCCTTCGAGGACATCGACACCGAGGCCGTGAACCGCTTGCTGCGGTGCGTGGCCCGCGCCATCGACGGGAACACCCGGTGGCCGACCGGTTCGGCGGCCGGCTTCACGGCGGAGTCGGCCAGCAGAGCCGTCACCCGGGACAGCGCGGCGACCCCGAGCGTGCGGCCCGTCGTCACGTCGCTGTAGCGGTCGCGGGTGTACCAGCCCTTGGCCAGCGCCTGCCAGCGCGCGTTCTCCCCGGCGCTCGCCCCCTGCCCGAGCAGCAGGACCGATGCGATGATCGCGTGCCCGCGCGCGTGGTCGTCCTGCTGGACCTTGAGGGGATCGCCGGCGACCAGGCCCCGGCTGATCGCCCGCCCCGAGACGTTGTCCATCATGAGACCGTCGTGCAGGAACGGTGCGTACGCGTCCTCCACCGAGTCCAGGAAGAGCTGCCGGCCGCTGTCGGTGATCGCCCAGGTGGAGCCGCCGAGCAGCGCGAACAGCTTGCTCAGGCCGTCGATGAGGACAGCGCCGTAGGAGCCCGTGTACGGCACGTAGGTGTGCTGGATCAGCGAGCCGTCGGCGTAGAGGCCGTCGCCCGAGGTGACGTACGGGAAGACCGGCGAGACGGCGTCCCGCGCGAGCGCGACCTTCGCGGCGGTGCCGTCGAGGATGCCGCGCAGCGCGAGGACGCGGCACAGATCGATGCGGTTGGCGCCGGTGCTGGTGCCGGTGTACTTGGCGACCAGCGAGTCCGGGACGAAGTGGTCGACGGCCTCGACCGCGGCGGTCAGCTGCGCGGCGCTGAGGTGCTCGTACATCAGGATCGCGATGTCGAGCAGCCGCTGCGGGGCGCCGATCTGGAAGTTGTACCAGTTCCCGAACTGGGCGCGGTCCTTGTGGTAGACCTGCGCGCTCATGTGGTCGACGGCGGTCAGGACGGCGGTCCGCAGGGCGGCGTCGCCGGTGAGGCCGGTGCCGGGCTGGCAGAACGCCTCCGCCATCACGCGGATGCGCTCGTAGCTGGTCTGGATCTTCTCCGAGTAGCCGTAGGACTCGGTGTCCGTGTCGGGGTCCGGGTCGCCGAAGACCGCGTCCGGCCACAGCGAGCCGTCGGCCGGGGCCATGGCGTCGCGCCAGGCGGCGGCCTGGGTGCCGAGCGTGGCGAGCTTCGACCGGAAGGGCTCGGCGGTCGGGCTGAAGCCCGCGCCCAGGTAGAGCGCCCGCCACTTGGCCCGCAGCGTGGCGAACTCGTCGTCCGCCGCGCCGGGCGCGTCCCCGGCGGCGGCGGTCGCCCGCTGGGGGAGGCCGACGGTGAGCGCCGCCCCGGCGGCCGCGGTCGAGGCGAGGAAACCGCGCCGGGACCACGGCGCGGCGGAGAGCGGGAGAGCGGGCGTCTGCGACGTCATGGAAGAACTCCGGATGCTGGAGGGACCGCGGGGGGAGTAAGCGGTTTCTAGCATCCGGAGTTTCAAACGCTCAAGAGGATCGACCAAGGTGAGCGTTTTGATCGTTCGCCGACGGGCCTCGCCGCTGCCCGCCCGACGTGTGGCTCAGGCGGCGACCCACACGGTGGTGACGTTGCAGAACTCCTTGATCCCGTGACCCGCGAGTTCGCGCCCGTAACCGGACCGCTTCGCGCCGCCGAAGGGCAGCGCCGGGTGCGAGGCCGTCATGCCGTTGATGAAGACGCCGCCCGCCCCGCTGTCCCGGGCGAACCGCTCGATCTCGTCCTCGTCGCCGGTCCACAGGTTGGAACTCAGCCCGAACGGCGTGTCGTTGGCCACCGCGATGGCCTCGTCCAGGTCCGCGACCCGGTACAGGGTGGCGACCGGGCCGAACGTCTCCTCGCGGTGGATGCGCATCTCGGGCCGGATGTCGGCGAGGACCGTCGGCTCGTAGAACCAGCCGCTCTCCGCGAGGTTCTCGGGCCGCTGTCCGCCGCAGAGCACGGTGGCCCCGGACTCGACGGCCTCGTCCACCAGCTCCTCCAGATCCTTCCTGCCCTGCTCGCTGGCGAGCGGGCCGACGTCCGTCGACTCGTCGAGCGGATCGCCCACCTTCAGCGCCCGCATGCCCTCGACGAAGGCGTCCCGGAACTCGGTGAAGACGTCCTCGTGCACGATGAACCGCTTCGCGGCGATGCACGACTGGCCGTTGTTCTGCACCCGGGCCGTCACCGCCGTCTTCGCGGCCTTGGCGACGTCCGCCGACGGCATGACCAGGTACGGGTCGCTGCCGCCCAGCTCCAGGACCGTCTTCTTCACCTCGTCACCGGCGATCGCGGCGACGGAGCGGCCGGCCGGCTCACTGCCGGTGAGGGTCGCCGCCGCCACCCGCTCGTCGCGCAGAATGGACTCGATGGCGTCCGAGCCGACCAGGAGCGTCTGGAAGCAGCCCTCGGGGAACCCGGCCCGGCGGAACAGGTCCTCCAGGTAGAGCGCGGTCTGCGGGACGTTCGAGGCGTGCTTGAGCAGACCGACGTTCCCGGCCATCAGGGCGGGCGCCGCGAACCGGACGACCTGCCACAGCGGGAAGTTCCACGGCATCACCGCGAGCACCACGCCCAGCGGCCGGTAGCGCACGTGCGCGCGGGCCGCCCCGGAATCCTTCACATCCGCTTCCGCGGGGTGCTCGTCGGCCAGCAGGTGCTGCGCGTTCTCCGCGTACCAGCGCATCGCCTTCGCGCACTTCGCCGCCTCGGCGCGGGCCGCGGCGATCGGCTTGCCCATCTCCGTCGTCATGACGCGGGCGATGTCCGGGGTGTCCGCGTCCAGCAGGTCGGCGGCCTGCTGGAGCAGCCGCGCCCGGTCGAAGAACGACGTCGTGCGGTACGACGCGAACGTCCGGGCCGCCAGGGCCAGCTTCTGTTCGACGTCCTCGGGGGAGAGTGCGTCGTACGTCTTCAATGTCTCGCCGTTCGCGGGATTGACCGTCGCGATGGGCATGGGGGCGACCTCCTGTGCGCGGTTCCTTCGACCTTCCCGCGCGGCGCCAGGCCGCGCAACGCGGGGGGCACCTCCGCGTACCCGGCCCGGGCGCCCTCAGACCTGCGCGGCGAGCCGGTCCAGGAAGACCGTCTGCGCCCTGACCACGGCGGCCCGCGCCGCGTCCAGGCCGAACCACGCGACCCGGTCCAGCTCGGGGAAGTCCGTCATGCGGCCCGAGCCCCGCGGCCACTCCATCGTGAAGGTGCCGGGCACCATGTCCGCCGGGTCGAAGTCCGCCTCCATCGCCCAGACGGTGACGTGCTTGCCGTTGGCCTGCACCGTCTCGCCGAGCGGCAGCGCGACACCCTCCGGCGCGGGCACCCCCAGCTCCTCCTGGAACTCGCGCCGCGCCGCGTCCCAGGGCGCCTCGTCCGGCTCGTACTCACCCTTCGGGACGCTCCACGCCCCGGCGTCCCTGCGCGCCCAGAACGGGCCGCCCATGTGCCCCAGCAGCACCTCCGGCCCGCCCGGAGCGCGGCGGAAGAGGAGCAGACCCGCACTGCGTTTCGTTCGCTTCGTCCCGTCAGCCATGAGGCCAGTGTCGCCGCGGACACCGCGGGACCGCGAGTACGCGTGGCGGTCGCGTTCCCGCGCGGCCCGCACCGGACGTGAGCGGGTCGCTGCCGGGGTCAGGAGGGGCAGCGGGGCAGCACGCCGAGGGCCGTCGCGTCCGCCAGGTGCTGGCCGAGCCGCAGTTGCAGCGCGTCCGGCGGGCCGGCCCGGTCCGACAGCAGGCTCAGGGAGCCGACCGCCCGGTCCGCCGCGCGCAGCGGGACCGCGACCACGCCCGCGAAGCCCAGGGAGCGCGCCATCGCCGTGTACGACGGCCAGTTGGCCCGCGCGTAGGGGTGTGCCAGGGGCACGCCCCGGATGGGCTGGGCCGAGGCGCGGCAGTCCGCGCCGGGGCCCTCGCCCCAGGACAGCGAGGCCCGCTCGAGGCGCATCCCCCGGTCGTCCGACGCGGCGACGTCCACCCGCCCCGTCGGCGGCTTGAGCACCACGGAGGCGGTCGGCACGCCGAGCAGCGAGGGACAGCAGCCGACGAGGGCGGCCAGCGCCTGGGCGGCGCCGCGGACCGCCGCGTCCGCCACTTCGACGAACGCCGTCGCGAGCTGTTCGCTGTCCACCTGATACGTCTCGTACGGCACGTTGCGCACGGCCCGTCCCCCTGTTCCCCTGACGGCTGCCCCCTACAGGCGGCGTCGCCCGCCCGGCGCACGGCCGGGCGGGCGGACTTTGCAGAAGGGGTATGCCCCGTGAGGGAATGCCCCGAACCGGGTCCCGGACGCCCGGAACCCGGCCGCGGTCACAGGGGCACGGCGTCTGCGGCCGCCGCCGACTTCGGTACGCCGGGCCGGTACAGCACCAGCGTCACCACGAAGCCGACCGCGAAGAACAGCGCGGACCAGAAGAACGCGGTCGAGTAGCTCTCCATCGAGGCCTGCGCCCGCACCAGCGGCGAGGGCCGCTTGCCGACGAGGTAGTTGGTCGCGGCGGTGGTCGCCAGGGAGTTGAGCAGCGCCGTGCCGATCGAACCGCCCACCTGCTGACTGGTGTTGACCATGGCGGAGGCGACCCCCGCGTCGTGGTCGGCGACGCCCGCCGTGGCCAGGTTCATCGCCGTGGCGAAGATCAGGCCGAGCCCGATACCGGCGACGAGCAGCGGCGGCAGCACGTGCGCCGCGTAGGTGCTGTGCAGATCGAGCGCGGTGAGCCAGCCCATGCCGCCCGCGGAGAGGGCCATGCCGAGCGGCACGATGGGTTTCGGCCCCAGCCGCGGGACCAGGAAGTTCGTCGTGACGACGGACGAGAACACCATGCAGGCCACCATCGGCAGGAACGCCACGCCGGTGATCACCGGCGAGTACGCGAGGATCTGCTGCAAGTAGTACGTCAGGAACAGGAACACGCCGAACATGCCCGCACCGGAGATGAACATCGCGAGGTACGACGCCCCGCGGTCCCGGTCCAGGATGACGCGCATCGGCAGCAGCGGATGCGGCGCGCGCAGCTCCCACCAGGTGAACGCGGCCAGCAGCGCCACCCCGATGACGAGGAAGCCCCAGGTCAGCCAGTTGCCCCAGGAGTGCGTCTCGGCGTTCGAGAACCCGTAGACGATGCAGAACAGGCCGACGGAGACCAGGACGGTGCCCGGCACGTCCAGCTCCGGCCGGTCCTTGGGGCGCCCGCCGTGCAGCAGCCGTACGCCGCCGACGATCGCCACCACGGCGAAGATCAGGTTCACGTACAGGCACCAGCGCCAGTCCAGGTACTCGGTCAGCACCCCGCCGAGCAGCAGCCCCACCGCGCCGCCCGCGCCCGCGATGGCGCCGTAGATACCGAACGCCTTGGCGCGTTCACGCGGGTCCGTGAAGGTCGTCGTCAGCAGCGACAGCGCGGCCGGCGCGAGCAGCGCGCCGAACACGCCTTGCAGGGCGCGGGCGAAGACCAGCATCCCGAAGCTGGTCGCGGCGCCGCCCAGCGCCGAGGCCGCCGCGAAGCCGACGAGCCCGGCGATGAAGACGGCCTTGCGGCCCACCAGGTCGGCGATCCGCCCGCCGAGCAGCAGCAGGCTGCCGAACGCCAGCGCGTACGCGGTGACGATCCACTGCCGGTTGCCGTCGCTGAAGCCTAGGTCCTGCTGCGCGGAGGGCAGCGCGATGTTCACGATCGTCGCGTCGAGGACGACCATCAGCTGGGCGATGCCGATGACGGCGAGGATCAGCCATCGGTGCTCGTGCTTCCCGCCGCCGGTGTGCGGCGCCGAGCCGCCTTCGGGCGCGGTGGCCCGCACGCCGGGCTCGGGCGGCTCCGCGGCGGAGTCGGACGGGCGATCCATGGTGGCCTCCAGGCGTCCAGGTACACCCCCTGATCCAGCTCTCCACCACGCTAAGCGCCCCGCCCGAGGACGGCGACCGGGGAGGAGAACGCCCTGTTCTCCTCCCCGGCCGCCGTCCTCGGGCTGCTTCCGCGCGCTCGTCAGCCGATCTGCTCGTCCACCGGCGCGGCATCCTCCGCCGCCCGCGGCCCCGGCACCGCGGCCCCCGTGGCGGTGGCCGCGGGGGAGCGCCGGGCCCCCAGCCGCTGGGCCAGCGGCTGGGTGTAGCGGGCGGTGAGCGGGCCCACGATCACCAGGATCAGCACGTACGCGGTGGCCAGCGGGCCGAGCCGCGGTTCGATGCCGGACGTCACCGCGAGCCCCGCGATCACGATGGAGAACTCGCCGCGCGCGACCAGCGCGCCCCCGGCCCGCCAGCGGCCCTTCACCGACACCCCGGCCCGGCGCGCCGCCCAGTATCCGGTGAAGATCTTCGTGCAGGCCGTGACCACGGCGAGGAGCAGCGCGGGCAGCAGTACCGGCGGAATGCTCGCCGGATCGGTGTGCAGGCCGAAGAAGACGAAGAACACGGCGGCGAACAGGTCGCGCAGCGGCGAGAGCAGCGTGTGGGTCCCCTCGGCGACCTCGCCGGACAGGGCGATGCCGACGAGGAACGCGCCGACGGCGGCGGAGACCTGGAGCTGCTGGGCGAGCCCGGCGACCAGGATCGTCAGGCCGAGGACGACCAGAAGGAGCTTCTCCGGGTCGTCGCTCGACACGAACCGGGAGATGTGCCGCCCGTAGCGCACGGCCACGAAGAGCACGAGGCCGGCGGCGCCCAGCGCGATGGCGAGCGTGAGCCCGCCCGCGGCCCAGCCGACCCCGGCCAGCAGCGCGGTGATGATCGGCAGGTAGACGGCCATCGCCAGGTCTTCGAGGACCAGGATGCTCAGGATGACCGGCGTCTCGCGGTTGCCGAGCCGGCCCAGGTCCCCGAGCACCTTGGCGATCACACCCGACGACGAGATCCAGGTGACCCCGGCGAGCACGACGGCCGCGACCGGGCCCCACCCCATGAGCAGCGCGGCCGCGGCGCCCGGCAGCGCGTTGCACGTCATGTCGACGAGCCCCGCCGGGTACTGCGTCTTGAGATTGCTGACGAGGTCGCTGGCGGTGTACTCCAGGCCGAGCATCAGCAGGAGCAGGATCACGCCTATCTCGGCGCCGATCGCGACGAACTCCTCGCTCGCGCCGAGCGGCAGCAGCCCGCCCTCGCCGAACGCGAGCCCCGCCAGCAGATAGAGCGGGATCGGGGAGAACCGCATCCGTCCGGCCAGCCGGCCCAGCAGACCGAGGGCCAGGATGATCGCCCCGAACTCGATGAGGAAGACAGCGGAGTGCATCCGGTCACTCCCGCCCCAGGATCGCGGCCGCCGCCTCGACGCCCTCGCGGGTGCCGATCACGATGACCGTGTCGCCGCCCGCGAGCCGGAAGTCCGGCGTCGGAGACGGGATCGCCTCCGCCCGGCGCAGCACCGCCACGATCGAGGCACCCGTCTCGGTGCGCAGATGCGTCTCGCCGAGCACCCGCCCGTTCCAGTGCGACACCCCGGGGATCTCGATCCGCTCGGCCACCAGACCGAGGTCGGTGGTGTGCAGCAGGTTCGGGCTGTGGTGCGAGGGCATCAGCGCGTCGATGAGGTACGCCGCCTCGCCCGCGGAGAGCCGGAGCGACAGGGCGCAGGCGTCCGGGTCGTCGGCCTGGTAGGCGTTGAGGGTGCGGCCCCCGTCCCGATGGGCGACGACGGAGAGCCGGCGCCGTTCTCGCGTGGTCAGGTCGTAGCGGAAGCCGATTCCCGGCAATGGTGTCCTGCTCAGGCGTGAAGCGGGCACGTCTCTCCCCTTGTCCGTGCGTGGCCGGACCGTGGTCCCGGCGGGCGGTGGGTGGCGGATGCACCTTTCGGTGCGAGTGTCACCCTATACGGTTCATGTTTTGGCAAAGAAATAGTCAGCTGTCGCGGATCGTCGTCAGCGGTCCGCCGCGTCAGTCCGCGTCCGCCCCCAGGGCCGGATGCGCCGCCAGCACCGTCTCCACCGTGTCCGCCTGCTCCGGCGTCTTGTCCTCGCGGTACCGGACCACCCGCGCGAACCGCAGGGTCACCCCCGCCGGATACCGCGTCGACCGCTGCAACCCGTCGTACGCGATCTCCACGACCAACTCGGGACGGACCGTGACCACCTGCCCGTCGTCCCCGACCGCCAGCTCCCGCAGCCGCTCCGTCTGCCAGGCCAGCAGCGCGTCGGTGAGCCCCTTGAACGTCTTGCCGAGCATCGCGAACGACCCGTCCGCCCGCCGCGCCCCCAGATGCAGGTTCGACAGTTTTCCGGTCCGCCGCCCGTGCCCCCACTCGGCGCCGAGCACCACGAGGTCGAGCGTGTGCACCGGCTTCACCTTCAGCCAGGACGCGCCCCGGCGCCCCGCGCTGTACGGGGCCTCCAGGCCCTTGAGGACGACCCCCTCGTGACCGCGCTCCAGCGTCGCGTCGAAGAACTCCTGCGCCGCGGCCCGCTGCTCCGCCTCGGCGGCGTCCTCGACGACGGTCCGCCGCACTCGCATCGGCTCCGGCACGAGCAGCACGAGCCGCTCGTGCCGCCGGGCGAAGGGCAGGTTCAGCAGATCGTCCCCGTCCAGGTACAGCGCGTCGAAGAAGACCGCGGAGACGGGCACCGCGCCGGCGGCCCGCGCCACGTCCACCCGGGACCCGACCCGCCCGGCCACCTCCTGGAACGCGCGCGGCCGCCCGCTGTCGTCCAGCGCGATGACCTCGCCGTCCAGGATGAACCGCTCGCCGGGCAACTCCCGCGCCGCCGCCGTCACTTCCGGCAACCGGTCGGTGATGTCGTCGAGCGTGCGCGTGAAGACCCGGACCTCGTCGCCGTCCCGGTGCACCTGCACGCGGATGCCGTCGAGCTTCTCCTCCACGGCGCACGCCCCCAGCTTGTCGAGGGCCTCGCCGACCGAGCCCGCGGAGTGCGCCAGCATCGGCTGCACGGGGTGGCGCACGGTGAGCCGGAACTCCGCGAGCGCGCCGGGCCCCGCCGCGAGCAGCGCCCGCGCGACCGGCTGCAGCCCGCCCGCCAGCATCACCGCGCGCCGTACGTCCCCGGGGGGCGCGCCGGTGGCCCGGGCCAGTCCTTCGAGCGCGACCGCGTCCAGGGCGCCCTGGCGCACCTCGCCGGTCACCAGGCCGAACAGGAACCGCTGCTCGTCCTCGGTCGCGGCCCCCATCAGCTCGCCCACCAGGCGCCGCCGCTCCGCCTGCGATCCGGCGCCGGCCACATCGCCGAGCGCGGTCAGCGCCGCGTCGACGTCCTGCACGTTCAGCCGCGGCTCGGCGGCCGGCGCCACGCGCTCGCCCAGCACCCGCCAGCCGATGCCGAGCCGTCCCTGCGGGAGCCGCCCCGCCAGGTACGGGATGACGATCGGCACGTCGTCCGGGTCGGCGTCCCGGAACAGCTCCGCGAGCAGTTCGATCTTCCGGGACCGCGCCGAAGCGGCGGCGACCTCCTGGGACACCTGGGCCAGCCGGGCAAAGAGCATGGAGCCATGGTGCTACGGGCGCGCGGCCCGCGCACCAGTAGGGCGTCGGCCGGACGGGCGGTGGTGAAAGGGCTCGGCCAGGAAACGAGCGCCGCCTTTGAACCATTCACGAGATATGCCGGAATATAGAGGGGAGGGCAGAGCGAGGACAGAGCCCGCGGTGCAGGCCGCACCGGACTGCTCGCGTTCCGCCGTCACGCGCCGCCCCGCTGCCACCTCCAACGGGCACCAGGTACTTCAGCGCACAGAGGGAGCCCGCCATGCCGACCACCTTGCCCCCCGCCTTCGCCCAGCCCGCCCGCGCCCGTCTGGTCGCCGCCCAGGGGCCGGGCGGCCCCGAGCGCGCCGTCACCGTCAGCCTCCGCTACGCCTGCGCCGACCCGCTCGCGGTCCACCTGGTCTTCCCGGCCGCGGTCACCCTGGCCGGGACCGACGTCACCTGGGAGTTCGCCCGCACCCTCCTCGACGAGGGGCTGCGCAGGCCGGCCGGCGCCGGTGACGTGCATGTCTGGCCCTGGGACGGGGCCCGCACCGTGATCGAACTGCACGCGCCCGAGGGGATGGCCGTCGTCCACTTCGACACCTCGACCCTGCACCGCTTCCTGCGGCGCACGTACGCCCTGGTAGCGGCGGGCGCGGAGGATGTGACGGGTGGCGTCGACCGCGCGCTCGCCGCGCTCCTCGGCCACCCCGGCGGGCCGTGAGCGAGAGCGCCCCCTCAGCCGGGCCGCCCCGGCCGGGTCACCGGTCGTCGCCGGGCTCCAGCGCCGGTGCCCCGACGCCGAGATGGGACCGGCACTGCGGCCGCGGCGCCTCGTCGAGCCGCGGGCGGACATGGCGCGGCCGCACGAACAGCGCCGCCGCCACGGCCGCCAGCGCGAACAGCAGGGCGCAGGCGCAGGCCGCCCGGTGGAACGCGGCGTTCACCGCGGCGGGCCGGGTGTACGCCGCCCCCGACAGACCCACGGCCAGCGGCAGCGCGGCGACGACCAGCAGCTGAGCCACCCGTGCGGCCGTGTTGTTCACCCCGCTCGCGAGCCCGGCGCGCTCCGGGTCCACCGACGCCAGGACGGTCGCCGTCAGCGGGGCCACGAACAGGCTCATCCCCAGGCCCAGCACGGCGACCGCGGGCAGGACCCCGGTCACGTACGCGGAGCCGGGGCCGATCCGCAGCATCAGCAGCACCCCGGCCGCGGCCACCAGCGGGCCGACGACCAGCGGCGTCGTCGGCCCGACGCGGTGCGCCAGATCGGCGGCCCGGGCGGAGAGCAGCAGCATCAGCACGGTCACCGGCAGCGTCGCCGTACCGGCCTGCAGCGCGTCGTAGCCGAGGGCGACCTGGAGCTGCACCGGCAGCAGGAACAGCGTGCCGCCGATCCCCGCGTACAGGCACAGCGTCATCGCGTTCGCCGCGCTGAACAGGCGCGAGGAGAACAGCGACGGCGGCAGCATCGGGGCCGCCCGGCGGCGCTCCACGAGCACGAACGCGCTGCCCGCGGCGGCTCCGACGAGCGCGGGCAGGCCGGTGGAGACCGCGGACGCGGTGCCGGACGCGCCGATCAGCGCGTAGCTGACCCCGCCCAGGCAGAGCGCGGCGAGCACGGCGCCGAGCAGGTCGAAGGGCGCGTCGGCGGCCGCGGCGTCCCGGCTCTCGGGCACGTACCGCAGCGCCAGCGCGAGCACGGCCGCGGCGAGCGGCACGTTGATGAGGAAGATCCACCGCCAGCCGGGCCCGTCGATCAGCCAGCCGCCGAGGAAGGGGCCGAGCGCCCCCGCGACCCCGGTCAGACCGGACCACGCGCCCACGGCCCGCGCCTGGTCGTCGGGGTGGAAGACCGACCGCACCAGCGCCAGCGACCCGGGCGTCAGCAGCGCCGCGCCGATGCCCTGCAGGGCCCGCGCCGCGATCAGCGTCCCCTCGCCGGGGGCGAGTCCGCACAGGGCCGACGCGAGCGCGAACCAGGCCACGCCGAGCACCAGGGTGCGCCGCCGGCCCACCCGGTCGCCCATCGCCCCGCCCCACAGCAACAAGGCGGAGAGCGTCAGCATGTAGGCGTTGACGACCCACTGGAGCGCGGACAGCGAGGCCCCGAGGTCGCGGCCCATGGTCGGCAGGGCGACGTTCACCACCGTCCCGTCGAGCATCGCCATCCCCGACGCGAGCACCACGCACGCCAGGATCCACCGCCCGCGCGCCGACGAGAGCCGGACCTGCGGGGCGGCCTCCGGGGCGGGGTGCGCCGTGGCAGTCATCGGGCACATTCTGCGGGACGCGGGGCCCGGACGCGAGAGACGGCCCGAGGGGGCCGCCCGGCTAGGAGACCGGCAGCGCGCCCAGGTCGCGTTCCCTGAGCCGGGTGAAGGCGGTCGGGTGCGGGCGGTGCGGGAGGAAGTCCCGGATCCGTTCGGCGCAGGCGCGCGGGCTCAGCGTGCCGGTGTCGCACTCCAGGTCGTAGAGGCCGTGCCGGTGCACCTGGTCGTACTGGAGGGCGGCGAGGCCGGGTGGGCGGTCGCCGCGGACCCGCTCCCGGCGGGTCAGTTCCCCGAGCGGGCAGTGGACGCCCACGAACAGCACGCTCTCGGCGGGCAGGACGTCCAGGCAGTCGCGCAGCCGCCACGGTTCGCTGAGCACGTGGTCCACGACGATGTCATTGCCCGCCACGGCCATCGCCGCGATCGCGCGGTGGAAGCCGGTGCGGGTGCGGCGCAGCGCCGCGTCGAGTTCCTCGGGCCCCAGCTCCCGTTTGGTGCGCATCGCGTTGAAGTCGTCCACCGCCAGATGGAAGAACACCCCGTCGTCCAGGAGATCGAGCAGCTCCCGGGCGATGCTCGACTTGCCCGAACTGGACGTGCCGTTGAGGAAGATGATGCGGCCCGTGGTCATGCGGGCATGATCACACGCGCCCGGGCGGCCGGACCCCGCTTGCACGTAAATTCGAACATGCGATCTAATCCCAGGTATGCGGCACACCATCACCGACGACCTCGTACGGACCCGGCAGGAATGGTCCGAGACCTACCGGCGGCTGGCCGAGCAGCCCGGCCGCACCGCCCTGCGCCGGCGCCTGCTGCGGCTGTCCCGGGTGCTGGCCGGCGAGCGGCTGACCCCGGCCGCCACGGAGGAACTGCTCCGCCGGGCCCGGGAGAGCGGAGGTGCGTCATGACGGTCCCGTCCCCGGCCTCCGTCCGCCGCGCCGGCAGCGGGGTGGATCCGTGGCCGCAGTGGTAGTCGTCCACCGGCCGTCCGCGGGCGGCGGGCGCACCGTCACGGTGCACGCCGTGCCCCTCGGACTCGCACACTCGGACGCGGACGTCATCGAGTTCCTGCGCCGCGCGGGCCTGGAGAACGCGGAGGACCTCGTGCTCGGCGACTCCCCGCACATCGAGTGGCGCGGCGCGCCCGCGCACGAGTATGCGGCGGGCTGACGCGGCCGGGCCCGCGCGCGGAGGGGGCCGGGGCCCGGCGCACAATGGGCGCACCGGCGGCACTCCGCCGGCCCCCGACACACAAGGAGTTCCATGTCCGTCCTCGACACCGAGATCGGCGCCCTCGGCGGCGGCCCCGCCCGGCTCGACCAGTACCAGGGCCAGGCCGTCCTGATCGTCAACGTGGCCTCCAAGTGCGGCCTCACCCCGCAGTACGCGGCTCTGGAGCGGCTGCACGAGCAGTACGCCGGCCGCGGCTTCACGGTGCTGGGCGTGCCCTGCAACCAATTCATGGGCCAGGAGCCCGGGACGGCCGACGAGATCGCCGAGTTCTGCTCGGCCACGTACGGCGTGACGTTCCCCATGACGGAGAAGGTCGACGTCAACGGTGCGCAGCGGCACCCGCTCTACGAGCAGCTCGTCGCCGCCGCCGACGCCGAGGGGCACACCGGTGACGTGCGGTGGAACTTCGAGAAGTTCCTGATCGCCCCGGACGGCACCGTCGCGGCCCGCTTCTCCCCGCAGACCGAGCCCGACGCGGCGGAGGTCACCTCGGCAGTCGAGGCCGTGCTGCCCCGCTGACCTCCGTGTCCGCGGCGGCCGCCGGCGCGCCCGGGGTCCGTCCCCGGCGCGCCGGTCAGGCGCGGGGTCGGCGCAGCCGGCCCCGCGCCACCAGTTCGACCGTCGCCGCCACCGCGATCGCCTGTACGGCGAGGAGCGCCACCAGGACGAAGAGCTGGACCGCGCCGGCCATGACCGGGGACGAGCCGCCCAGGAGCATCCCGACGAACGCGCCGGGCAGGGTGACCAGGCCGACCGTGCGGGTCTGGTCGAGGCCGGGGAGCAGCGCGTCGGACGCGGCGGGGCGGGCGATCTCCAGGCGGGCCTCGCGGGGGAGGAGGCCGAGGGCAAGACCGGCCTCGACCTCGCCGCGGCGGGTGGTGAGCTCGTCCAGGGCGCGGCGGCCGGCGAGGACCGTCGCGGTGAGCGCCCCGCCGATGAGGATGCCGGTGACGGGGATCAGGGCGATCCCGCGCGCCGGCAGCACTCCCGCGGCGATCAGCGCGCCGATGACGGGCGCCACCGGCCCGGCGATGGGCAGCGCCGCCCACACCCAGCCGCGGTCCGCCGTGATGCGGCGCCCCGCGGTCCGCGCCGCCACCCCGAACATGAGCAGGACGAACGCCGACAGGGCGGCCCCGTGGTGGACCACCCAGCCGATCACCAGGGAGACCGCGCCGAGTTGGACCGCCGCGCGGACGCCCGCCACCGCGATCTCCCGGGCTCGCCGCCCCGAGGCGTCCGGGGCGAGCCGGAACACCGCGGCGGTGGCCACGGCCACGAGCAGCAGCACGAGGAGCGCGGCGGCGAGGACGCCGTCGACGGGCAGCAGGGTGGCCGCGGCCACCGGTCGCTCGGGCACCCCGGCAGCCTAGAGCCGGGGCGATCGCTCGCCCCGGGGCGGGCAGTGTCTCGGCCCGAGCCCGCGTCAACCGCTCCCACCTGGGCACCGGTGCTGTTCCGGGCCCCGTCCGTGCGGGACGATGGGCGGGCACAGAGCGTAGAAGGACGACGCCGAGAAGAAAGAGGGCTGACCGTCATGGCACAGCAGGTGCAGGGCGTGATCGCGCGAGCCAAGGGCGCACCGGTGGCGATCGAGACGATCACGGTGCCGGACCCGGGACCGGGCGAAGCCGTCGTGAAGATCCAGGCGTGCGGGGTCTGCCACACCGATCTGCACTACCGGGAGGGCGGGATCAACGACGAGTTCCCGTTCCTGCTGGGGCACGAGGCGGCGGGGGTCGTCGAGTCCGTGGGGGAGGGGGTCGCCGAGGTCGCCCCCGGTGACTTCGTGATCCTCAACTGGCGCGCGGTCTGCGGCCAGTGCCGGGCCTGCCGGCGCGGGCGGCCCCAGTACTGCTTCAACACCCACAACGCGCGGCAGAAGATGACCCTCGCCGACGGCACCGAGCTCAGCCCGGCCCTCGGCATCGGCGCGTTCGCCGAGAAGACGCTGGTCGCCGCGGGTCAGTGCACCAAGGTGGACCCGTCCGCGTCGCCCGCGGCGGCCGGACTGCTCGGCTGCGGCGTGATGGCCGGGCTCGGTGCCGCCATCAACACCGGCGGGGTCGGCCGTGGCGACTCCGTCGCCGTCATCGGCTGCGGCGGCGTCGGGAACGCCTCGGTGGTCGGCGCCGCCCTGGCCGGCGCCGCGAAGATCATCGCCGTGGACATCGACGACAGGAAGCTGGCGACGGCCCGCTCGCTCGGGGCGACGCACACCGTCAACTCGCGCTCCACCGACGCGGTCGAGGCGGTGCGCCAGCTGACCGGCGGCTTCGGCGCGGACGTCGTCATCGAGGCGGTCGGCCGCCCCGAGACCTACCGACAGGCCTTCTACGCACGGGACCTGGCCGGGACCGTGGTGCTCGTCGGCGTGCCCACCCCGGAGATGCGGCTCGAACTGCCGCTGCTCGACGTGTTCGGACGCGGCGGCGCGCTCAAGTCGTCCTGGTACGGCGACTGCCTGCCCTCCCGCGACTTCCCGATGCTCATCGACCTGTACCTCCAGGGCCGTCTCGACCTCGACGCGTTCGTCACCGAGACCATCGCCCTGGAGGACGTGGAGAAGGCGTTCGAGCGGATGCACCAGGGTGACGTGCTGCGTTCGGTGGTGATGTTCTGATGGCCGCCGCCGCTTCCACCGGGGCCCGGATCGAGCACCTGGTCACGTCCGGCACGTTCTCCCTCGACGGCGGCACGTGGGACGTCGACAACAACGTCTGGCTCGTGGGCGACGACTCCGAGGTGCTCGTCATCGACGCGGCGCACGACGCCGACGCCATCGCCGCGGCCGTCGGCGACCGGCGGCTCGTCGCGATCGTCTGCACCCACGCGCACGACGACCACATCGACGCGGCGCCCGCCCTCGCCGCCCGCACCGGCGCGCCGGTCTTGCTGCACCCCGCCGACACCGAGCTGTGGAAGCGCACCCACCCCGACCGGGCGCCGGACGGCGAACTCGCGGACGGGCAGCGGCTGACGGTCGCCGGCGTGGAGCTGACCGTGCTGCACACGCCGGGCCACTGCCACGGCGCGGTGAGTCTGTACGCGCCCGCGCTCGGCACGGTCTTCACCGGCGACACCCTGTTCCAGGGCGGCCCCGGCGCGACCGGGCGCACCTTCAGCGACTTCCCGACGATCGTCGCCTCGATCCGCGACCGGCTGCTGACCCTGCCGCCCGAGACCGAGGTCCGCACCGGACACGGGGACAGCACGTCGATCGGCGCGGAGGCACCGAACCTCGACGCGTGGATCCAGCGCGGTCACTGACGGCGTGCATGTGCGGCCGGGCGGCGGTCCGTCGGTGATCGCCGGGACCTGGACCTCCGTGAAGGAGCAGATGGCGGACCGGTACGCC